>VGFB01000014.1 GCA_016869015.1 Armatimonadota bacterium | reverse complement strand
GCCGACGACGCCGTTGCGGTGCAGCAGCTCGGCATAGGGGCCGACGGCGTCCAGGTTGAGGGCGCCGTCAGGGCCCAGGGGGGTGAAGGGTGCCGCGATCAGGCCTTCAAGGTGGGTGGGCATGACGGCGCTCCCGGGCGGGTGTAGGTGACCGCGGTATTGTTCGGGACGCGCCAGGAGTTCACCTGTCCTGCGATTCGGCGGAAGGGAGATCGGGCGCGAGGAGGAAGAGCACCTACCGCCGGCGACAGACTGGGCGTCGCGAGTTGCCTGTGATCTCACAAGGAGGCCCTGATGGCTGACCTGAAGCTGTCCGCATGCATCGAGATGATCTTCAACAACGTGCCGGAGTTCGTCGACCGGATCGACCGGGCCGCCGATTGCGGACTACCCGCGATCGAGTTCTGGGGCTGGCACAACAAGGACCTGGCCGGCATCCGCGAGCGCGCGGACCGGCTGGGCCTGAAGGTGGCTGGGATGTGCTGCGACTCGACCGGGGCTCTGGTGGACCCGAACAACACGTCCGCCTGGGTGGAAGGGGCGAAGGAGTCGATCGGGAAGGCCGTCGAGTTCGGGGTGCCGACGCTGATCGTGACGACGGGCAACGAGATGTCCCTCCCGCGGCACTTGCAGCATGAAGCGATCGTTGCAGGCCTGAAGGGCGTGGCCCCCGAGGCCGAGGCCCAAGGCATCACGCTGGTGCTGGAGCCGCTGAACACCCGCGTCGACCACGGCGGGTACTACCTCTCCACCTCCGATGAGGGGTTCGAGATCGTGGGCGAGGTGGCGAGCCCGCGGGTGAAGCTGCTGTACGACATCTACCATCAGCAGATCACCGAGGGCCATCTGATCCCGCGGATCACGGCGAACATCGAGCAGATCGGCCACTTCCACTGCGCCGACGTGCCCGGGCGTTTCGAGCCCGGCACCGGCGAGATCAACTATGTGAACGTGTTTCGCGCCATCGCCGAGACGAGCTACGAGGGGTACATCGGCCTGGAGTTCCGGCCTACGGGCGACCACGGGGATGCAGTGAAGGCGACCCGGCAGATCGCGGGGGTCTAGCGGGCTGCCGCGCGGCAGCGAGCGGGAGTGGCTCCGGTTCCGCCGCTGAGCGGGACCGGAGCCGCTTTGGGAGGGACGGATGCTGAGAGTCGTGCTCACCGCGCCGCACTTCATCGACTACACGGTCCACCTCGCGAATGCGATGGCCCGGTTGGCGGACACGACGCTGCTCATCGCCCGCAACAAGGCGGAGCACATCCTCGGCGCGATCGATCCCGCCGTGCATCGCTGGGAAGTCGACCTCCCCCGCACGAAGTCCCTCGCCGGCCCGCTCTGCGGGTGGCGGCTCGTTCGGGAGATCGCCTCCCGACGCCCCGATGTCGTACACATCCAGGAGGTCTACCCCTGGTTCGATCTTCACGCGCCGTGGCTGGCCCGGCGCGTGCCCCTGGTCGACACCGTACACGACGTCACCCGCCACCTCGGCGATCGGCAGTCCAAGCGCGTACACTACCTCCGCAGCCGGGCGCGCCGGGCGGCCCATCGGCTGATCGTCCACGGGGAGGCGATCAAGCGGTTGATGGCCGAGCACGAGGGCGTGTCGCCGGACAGGGTGCACGTCATCCCCCACGGCAACTTCCTGCACTACCTCACCTGGGGCGATCCGACGGTGGCCGAGGAGGAGGGCTCAGTTCTCTTCTTCGGCCGGATCTGGGGGTACAAGGGGCTCGAGTACCTCATCCGCGCCCAGCCGCTCATCTCCCGCTGCATCCCGAACCTGAGGATCATCATCGGCGGTCAGGGGGAGGACTTCGGGCGCTACCGAGCGATGATGGCTGAGCCCGAGCGCTTCGAGGTGCACAACGAGTTCGTCGACCGCGACCGTTCCGCCGACCTGTTCCGGCGCGCGAGCGTCGTCGTGCTGCCGTACATCGAGGCCTCACAGAGCGGCGTCCTGGCCTTTGCATACACCTTCGGCAAGCCCGTAGTCGTCACCGATGTCGGCAGCCTGGCGGAGGTGGTCGACGAGGGCGAGACCGGGCACGTGGTGCCTCCCGGCGATGCGGCGGCTCTGGCCGAGGCCGTCGTGTCCATCCTGCGCGATCCGGAGCGGCGTCGCGAGATGGGCCGGAACGCCTACCGGAAGGCCACCGCCGAGCTCTCGTGGGCGAGCATCGCGGAGCGTACGTTGCGGGTCTACGAAGCCGCGCTGGCCGACCGAGAGGCGGGGCTCAGCACTCCGCGGTGATGCGCGCGGCGGTCTGAACCCCGCTCACAACCACGCCCCGACCCTCCACCCTCAGCCGACCTTCGGCGAACCACTGGATCGCCTGAGCGTAGATCTCGTGCTCCTGCCTCAGGATGCGCGCCGCCAGTGTCTCCTCCGTGTCGTCCTCGCGCACGGGCACGACGGCCTGCGTGATGATCGGCCCCATGTCGAACTCCGGATCCGCGAAGTGCACCGTGGCCCCGGCGATCTTGCAGCCGTACTCCAGCGCATCTCGCGGACCGTGCACCCCCTTGAACGCCGGCAGGAGGGCGGGGTGGATGTTGATGATGCGGTGCGGGAAGGCCTCGAGCAGGTGTGGGCCGATGATGCGCATGTAGCCCGCCATACAGACCAAGTCCACGCGCGCCGCCTCGAACGCTGCGACGATCTGCCGGTCGGCGGCAAGCCACTCGTCGGTGCCCGTCTTGGCAACCGCGATGTGCCGCGCCTCGATCCCACAGCCCCGCGCCCGCTCCAGCACGCGTGCGTCCGCGCGGTCGCTGATGACCAGCACCACGTCCCCGCTGATCCGACCATCGGCGCAGCGGTCGATGATCGCCTGCACGTTCGTGCCTCCGCCGGAGGCCAGGGCGCCGATCCGGATGCGCTCAGACATGGGAGCCCCTCCTGAGGGCTTCGTAGACTTCGGCCAGCCGGGTTGTCAGCGGGCCGGGGACAACCGAGCCGACCCGGGCGCCGTCAACCGACGCCAACGGCATGACCCCGTACAGCGAGTTGGTCAGGAAGGCCTCGCAGGCCCCGGCGAGGCGAGCGGGGGCATACTCGCCCTCCGCGCACGGGATGCCGGCCTCGGAGGCGAGCCGCAGCACGAGACCCCGCGTGATGCCCGGCAGAATGGGCCGCGTGCAGCCGGGAGTCAGCAGGCGCCCCGTCTCCACGAGGAAGAGGTTCCAGGCCGTCGCTTCAGCCAGGTTCCCCTCCGTGTCCAGGAAGAGCGCCTCGTCGGCGCCCGCGGCCTTGGCGGCCTGCTTCGCGACGATGCACTCCATGTAGTTCAGCGACTTCACGCGCGTCAGGGGCGAGGAGGTGTTGCGCCGAATCGTCGCCGTGACCACGCGCAGGCCCTCGGCCGCCCAGCGCTCGGGGGCGGCCGGAAAGGGCTTCACCACCACCATGACCGTCGGGGCCTCGCATGACCCGGGATCAGGACCGGGGGCGCCCGGGCCCCGAGTGACGGTCAAACGAACGTATGCGTCGAGCTCGGACGCCGCGTCGACCGCCGCCCGCACCTCCGCCGCGAGGGTCTCAGCCGGGGGCGCCGGCAGGCCGATGGTCGCTGCGCTCTCCCGGAGCCGCTGCAGGTGCTCGGGCAACGCAAACGGCCGCCCGCCAGTGGCCCGCAGGGTCTCGAAGAGCCCGTTCCCGTACAGGAAGCCGTGGTCGAGGGCGGCAACCGTAGCCTGGGAGGCGTCAAGCGTCTGCCCGTTGAGCCGAATGACGGTGGGCATCGGGGGTCTCCGTCAACGTCGTCGCTGCAGGAAGTTGGCCAACATCCGATGACCGTGCTCCGTGAGGACGGCCTCGGGATGGAACTGCACCCCCTCGACGGGCTCCCCCCGATGCCGCAGCCCCATGATCTCCCCCGCCTCGGTCTCGGCCGTGATCTGCAGGCAGTCGGGCAGTGTCTCCCGCTCCACGATCAGGGAGTGGTAGCGGGTTCCGGTGAGGGGAGTCGGCAGACCGGCGAACAGGCCGGCCCCGTCGTGGTGGATCACGCTCGTCTTGCCGTGCATCGGCCGGCGGGCTCGGATGACCCGTCCACCGTAGACATGACCGATGGCCTGATGGCCGAGGCAGACGCCAAGGATGGGAATGCGCGCCCCGAGGTCGCGGATCACGTCGTTGCTGACGCCCGCCTCCAGCGGAGTACACGGTCCGGGGGAGATCACGATGTGCGACGGCCCGTGCGCCGCGATCTCCTGCACCGAGACCGCGTCGTTCCGGAAGACGAGCGGCTCCGCCCCCAACTCCCCCAGGTACTGGACGAGGTTGTAGACGAAGGAGTCGTAGTTGTCGATCAGGATGACCATTGTGTTGGTCTCGGGTCTCGGGCAGGCACGGCCGGGTCGCAGCCGGCTAGACGCCCAGCGCGCGCTTGAGGGCGAAGCCCTTGGCCAGCGTCTCCTCGTATTCGGCCGCGGGGTCGGAGTCGGCGACGATCCCCCCTCCCACCTGCCAGTGAACCCGCCCTTCCCGGATCAAGAAGGTGCGGATGACAATGTTGAGATCCAGGTCGCCGTCGAAGCCGAGCCAGCCGACCGCGCCCGTGTAGACAGCCCGCTGAGTCGGCTCCAGCTCGTCGATGATCTCCATCGCCCGAACCTTGGGCGCCCCGGTGATGGAGCCTCCCGGGAACGTCGCGCGCAGCAGGTCCGCCGCGCTCCGTCCCTCGTGCAGAGTCCCGACCACCGTGCTGACGAGGTGATGGACCGTGGCATAGCTCTCGAGCGTCAACAGCTCCGGCACCCGCACCGAGCCGTAGCTGCAGACACGGCCCAGATCGTTGCGCTCGAGGTCGACGATCATCACCAGCTCGGCCCGGTCCTTCTCGCTGGACAGCAACTCCTCCGCCAGGCGCGCGTCGTCCTGGGGCGTCGCCCCGCGGGGACGGGTGCCCTTGATGGGTCGTGTGGTCACATGTCGATCCTCGATGCGGAGGAAGCGCTCCGGCGAGTGACAGGCGACGATCCCGTCCGGGAAGCCGAGATAGGCGGCGAAGGGGGCCGGATTGCCCGCGCGGGCGCGACGATACAGCTGCCAGGGATGAACGAGCAGGTCCGCGGAGAACCGCTGCGAGAGGTTGACCTGGAAGATGTCTCCCGCATGGATGTACTCGATCGCCCGCGCCACCGAGGCGATGTACTCGTCGCGCTCGAAGTTGCCCACGACTCCCGCACCGAGAGGAGCGTCGGGCTCGGGCAGGCTCGGGGTCCGGGTGGTCAGGCGAGCGGCCAGTGCGTCCGCACGCTCTTCGGCGGGAGGCCGCCCCGGCAGGCTCGGGGCGCAGATGAAGGCCTGCCCTGTGAGGTTATCCCAGGCGGCGACGGCGTCGTAGAAGCCGAAGGCCAGGTCCGGGAAGTCGAGATCGTCGACGGCGCTGCGAGGCAGCCGCTCGACGTGGTGGCAGAGGTCGTAGGCGAGATACCCGACGGCTCCCCCCCAGAAGGGCGCCGGGCCCTGAACCCGGGGAAGAGCGTACTCGCGGAGCAGCGCGTGGAACCGAGCGAAGGGGTCCCCGTCGACGACCTCCTCGTCCGCGTCGCCCCGTCGGAGGCGCACGACGCCGTTCTTGGCCCGCAGCGTCAGGAAGGGGTCGCAACCCATGAACGAGTAGCGCCCCTGGCCGGCGAAGTCGCGGCCGCCGTCCAGGAAGAACGGCTGGTCGCCGACGAGGAGACGCTCGAAGGCCACCGCAGGCTCGGGCGCCGGGGCCAGCTCGCGGATCAGGAGAGACGGCGCAGCCATGTCGGGTTCAGGCATGGCGGGAAAACGCGAGCGCCCGGCCGGGGCGCTTCCTACTCGGCGGCGACCGGCGCCTTCTGGGGTTCGAGATCGAACTTGCTGACCTTCACGTCTGCGGGCACCCGGATCGGGTAGCGGCCATCGAAGCAGGCCGTGCAGAAGTGCCGCTTCGACAGACCCGTCGCCGCGACCAGGTTGTCCAGCGTCAGGTACTCCAGGCTGTCCGCGCCGATGTGCTGCCGGATGTCCTCGACCTCGAGCCTGGCGGCGATCAACTCCTTGCGGCCGGCGGAGGTGTCGACGCCATAGAAGCACGGGTAGCGGATGGGCGGCGAGCAGACCCGCATGTGGACCTCGCGCGCCCCGGCGTCGCGCATCAGGGCGATCTCCTGGCGCGTAGTCGTGCCGCGAACGATGGAGTCGTCCACCACGATGACGCGCCGCCCGGCCAGCGTCTCCCGCAGCGGCGCCAGCTTCATCCGCACACCCAGTTCCCGCAGCCGCTGGTCCGGGTGGATGAAGGTGCGGAAGATGTAGCGGTTCTTGATGAAGCCTTCCTGGTAGGGGATCTTCGCGACCTGTGAGTAGCCGATGGCGTGAGGGATCGCGCTTTCCGGCACCCCGACGACGATGTCGGCGTCGGTCGGCGACTGCTGAGCCAGCAGCCGCCCCATGCCCTGACGCACGTTGTAGATCGACTTCCCGTAGATGTGACTGTCCGGGCGGGCGAAGTAGATGAACTCGAAGACGCAGACGGCCTTGCGCTGCATCTCCACCGCGCGGAGCTCCCGGAGACCCTGTTCGTCGATGACGACGACCTCTCCCGGCTCCACCTCACGCATGTACTGCGCGCCAACGACGTGATAGGCGCAGTCCTCGGAGGAGATCACATACTGCGCTCCACCGTTGAGCCTCCCGATGGAGAGCGGACGCACCCCGTGGGGATCGCGGGCACCGATCAGCTTGCCCGGCCCGATCACTCCGATCGAGTAGGCGCCCCGCATGTGCTGCATGGCCTCCACGACGGCCTCCTCCAGCGTCGCCGCCTGCGACCGGGCGATCAGATGGACGATGATCTCCGTGTCGCTGGTCGCCCGGAACTCCACACCCTCCGCCGCCAGTTCGTCGCGGAGGGCCGAGTAGTTGGTGAGGTTCCCGTTGTGTGCGACGGCAAAGGGCCCCGACCGGTGCTCGCCCAACATCGGCTGGGCGTTGTTGATGACGTTGCTTCCCGTGGTGGAGTACCGCACATGGGCCAGGGCAATGTCGCCGGACAGCTCCGCCAGGGTGTCCTCGTCAAAGACCGCGAAGGCAAGCCCCATCCCGCGGTGCGCCACCACCTCCGTCCCGCGAGCGACGGCGATGCCTGCGCTCTCCTGGCCCCGATGCTGGAGGGCGAAGAGCCCGAAGAAACCCATCCGCGCGACATCCTCGCCCGGGGCATGGACCCCGAAGACGCCGCACTGATCCCGCCAGTGCTCGTCACTGCAATGCAGGCACTCACTCCCGCACCCGTCGATCACTGTGGGCAGCCTCCAAGAGAGGGGTTGTTCGACCGGCGTCACGACTCGTTGGCGGCCAGCACCTTGGCGGCCATCTCCGCTCGCTGCTCCTCCAGGCGAGCCGCGACCGCCGAATCGGCGGCCCCGATGATCTGGGCAGCGAGCAGCGCCGCATTCCTGGCGCCGTCGATCGCCACCGTCGCCACCGGAATGCCCGGCGGCATCTGCACGGTGGCGTACAGGGCGTCGACGCCGTTGAGCGCCGAGCTGCTGACCGGCACGCCAATGACCGGCAAGGTCGTCCTCGAGGCCAGCGCGCCCGCGAGGTGGGCCGCTCCTCCGGCTCCGGCGATGATGGCCTTGAGACCGCGCGCGCGGGCTGTGGCGGCGTACTCGGCCGCCGCGTCGGGAGTGCGGTGGGCCGAGAGGACCTTCACCTCGCACGCAATTCCGAGCTCGGCCAGGGCCTCCTGTGCCGGCTGCATGACCTTGGCGTCCGACGTGCTGCCCATCACGATTCCAACACGCGTAGTCTCCATTCGTCTCCTGCCTCGACGGGGGCTAGACGAGAGCCCGGTGGGCGATATCTCGTCGGTAGTAGGCGCCCTCGAACGTGATGCGCTCCACGGCCTCGTAGGTCCGCGTGAGGGTCGAACGAAGATCGGGGCCCCGGCCGGTCACGGCCAGCACGCGGCCGCCGTTCGTGCAGAGCAGACCATCTCGGATGGCCGTCCCGGCGTGGAAGACGGTTACGCCCTCCACCTCCTCGGCGGCCTCCACGCCCCGGATTGGCTTGCCCTTCTCATAGGGACCCGGGTATCCCCCGGACGCCACGACGACGCACACGCCGGCCTCTTCGCGCCAGGGCAGGTCCACGTCGGCGAGCCGCCCCTCGCTTGCCGCGAGCAGGGCGGCCGCGAAGTCGCCGTCGAGGCGGGGCAAGACGACCTGGGTCTCCGGATCGCCAAAGCGGCAGTTGTACTCCAGCAGCTCCGGTCCATCGGCCGTGAGGATCACGCCCGCGTAGAGACATCCCGTGTAGGGCATGCCCTCCGCCGCCATCGCGCGAACGGTCGGCCGCACCAGGCTGTCGATGATGGCCGTGAACAGCGCCTCGTCCACGGCGGGGACCGGAGTGTAACAGCCCATGCCCCCGGTGTTGGGGCCCGTGTCGCCGTCGAAGATGCGTTTGTGGTCCTGGGAGGGCGGTAGCGCCATCAGGTCCTCGCCGTCCGTGATGACCTTGACGGAGACCTCGGGACCGACCAGGCACTCCTCGATTACCACCCGCTCGCCGGCCCGCCCGTGGAGCTTCTGCACCAGGCACTCATCGATGGCGCGCAGGGCCTCATCCACGGTGGCGGCCACAGTGACACCCTTGCCCAGGGCGTCGCCGTCGGCCTTCACGACGATCGGCGCCCCCTGTGACCGGACGTACGCCGCAGCCTCGCCCGCGTCGTCGAAGGCCTCGAAGCGCTTGCGCGAGATGCCGTGGCGGCGGAGGATCTCGTCGGTGAAGACCTTGCTGCCCTCGAGTTGCGCGGCGGCCTTCGTCGGCCCGAAGATGGCGAGCCCCCGGGCCCGGAACTCGTCGACGATCCCCAGAATGAGGGGGCGTTCAGGCCCGACGACCGTGAGATCGATGGCCTGCTGCTCAGCGAAGCGCGCGAGGCCCGCGACGTCTTCCGCGTCCAGAGGCACGCACTCCGCGACCTGGGCAATGCCGGCGTTGCCCGGGGCGCAGAAGAGCCGGTGCTCCTCCGGGCCCTGGGCGAGTCGCCACGCCAGGGCGTGCTCGCGGCCACCCGAGCCGACAACGAGGATCCTCATGCACGTTCTCCTGAGCCCGCCGCGGGCGGGGATCAGCGTGTGCGCTCCTGGTCGTAGAACCGGCGCCAGCAGGGATGGAACTCCACATTCACTGTGCCGACCGGGCCGGTGCGGTGCTTCTGGATGATGATCTCGGCGGGCTCGGGTTCCTGCTCTTGCTGTCGCAGCTCCCGGCGCGCGGCTTCCTCGCCGATCTCCTGAGTCCGCTTCTCCAGCTTCTTCCGCCGCTCGTAGTACATGGGGCGGTACAGAAAGCAGACCAGGTCGGCCTCGGCTTCGATCGCGCCGCTCTCGGCGAGGTCGGAGAGGACCGGCCGACGGTCCTCCCGCTGCTCGACGCGGCGGCTCAGCTGGGAGCACGCGACCACCGGCAAGCCCAGCTCGCGCGCCATGCCCTTCAGGGCGCGAGCGATGAGGGCCAGCTCCTGGTGGCGACTCTCGGAGGCGGCCCGGTCGCCGGTGGTGGCGAGTTGGATGTAGTCGACGACAATCAGGCCGACCTTATGCTCGGCCTTGAGCCGGCGCGCCTTCGACCGCATCTCCATGATGGAGACGCCGGGCGTGTCATCGATGAAGATCGGGCAGTTGGTGAGGTGGTTCAGGCCGAGGGCCAGCTTGCCCCAGTCGTCATCGGCGGCCTGCCCGCGGCGCAGCCGGTGGCTATCGACCTGAGAGTAGGAGCAGAGCAACTGGTCTGCGACCTGCATCGAGGACATCTCGAGGCTGAAGATGCCCACGCCGCGGGCGTCTTCGCCATCGGCGGCGGCGAGGGCGAAGTTGGCCAGACAGAGCGAGCTCTTGCCCATCGACGGGCGGCCGGCCACAATGACCAGCTGTCCGGGCTGCAGGCCGCCGGTGATGTCATCAAGCCCGGTGAGGCCGGTCGGCACCCCGGTCAGGGCGCCGGGGTTGTGGTAGGTTGCGTCGATGAGGTCGAAGGTCGTCGACATCAGCGGCCCCATCGGCGCGAACTCCCGGCTGATGCGCGTCTCGCCGATCTGGAAGATGCGCTCCTCCGCCTCATCGAGCAACGCGCGCACGTCGGGGGGGTTGTCGTAGGCCGCCGCCGCGATCTCCATCCCGGTCGCCACCAGCTTGCGCAGGAGCGACTTCTCCGCCACGATGGTTGCGTAGCGGACGACGTGTGCCGTCGTCGGGACTTCGCCGATGAGGGCGGTGAGGTACTCCGGCCCGCCCACCTCATCCAGGACGCCCTCCCGCCGAAGCTCCGCGGAGACGGTGATCAGGTCGACGGGCTCCTTCCGCCGGTCCACGCTCTGCATGGCGCGGTAGATCGTCCGGTGGGCCTCCCGGTAGAAGTCGTTATCCCCCAGCAACGCGAGGACGCGGGCCGCCGCCTCGGGCTCCAGCAGCATCGAGCCCAAGGTCGCCTGCTCGGCGTGAAGATCCTGCGGCGGGACCTTCGCGATGGGCGACCCGTCGGTCTGTTCCGGGGAGAGCGCCATTCGTTCCCTCTAGGCGGCCCGACCGTCGTGGTTCCAGGCGCTTCAGGCTTCGGCAGCCTCGGCATCGGCCGCGTCGGCCGCTTCCGACTCCGGCTCGGCCTCCGGCTCCGCGGCGGGCTTGTCCACCGGTTCCACCGTCAGCGTCAGCTGGGCGTGGACCCCCTTGTAGACCTCGGCGGCCACGAGGTAGTTGCCCACCTCGCGGATCGGCTCAAGCAGGTTGATCCGCCGCCGGTCCAGGGCCACGCCGGTCTGAGCGGCCAAGGCATCGACGATCTGCTGCGCGGTCACCGTTCCATGCAGCTTGCCGCCCTCGCCCGTCTTGGCGGCGATGATCAGCGGGTGCTCGTGCAGCCTCTCGGCCACCCGCTTGGCGGCCTCGGCCTTCTGGGCTTCGCGCTTGACGATCGCGCCGCGGCGGCGCTCGAGCTGCTCCTTGGCGGCCTTGGTGGCGGGAACGGCCAGGTTCCTGGGAATCAGGAAGTTGCGGGCATGCCCCGCGGCCACGCGCACGAGATCGCCCTCGTGGCCCAGGGACTCAACGTCATCGAGCAGAATGACCTCCATCTCACTCCTCCTGCAGAGTCACGGCCCCGAGGGCCTCAAGGTCAGAAGTCGAAGTAGCGGCGCGCCCCCACGAACGGCTCGGTGCCGGCGAGGGCCCGGTCGATGCCAAAGAGCAGGTCCCAGTCTTCGTCGTACCGGTAGCGGCCCCGGAGATCGAGACGGAACTCGTCAGGGTCGATCAGCTCCACCTCGGACGACAAGCGCGGGCTCCAGTCCCGGTCCCACCCGACCCCCAGGTCCCCCTCAAACACCCCGACCCGCACGCGCTCGCCGCGGTGGCTGAGGGGGAACCCGCGTTGCAGGTCCAGCTTCTCGTCATCCCCCAGGTCGCGGACCCCCACGCGCCAGAAGGCGTCGCTGAACCGGTCGGGGTACAGGTCGAACGCCACGTCGATGCGGCCCGCCGGTCCACTGCCCAGCCGCGCTTCCGTGTAGCCCTGGATCTCCATGTCCTCGAAGGGGTTCGTCAGCGTCGGCAGGCTGCCGATGGCTGTGTCCACCTTCCCCGCGATACGGTCGACTTTCTCGAGGACCTCCGTGGCCTTCTGGGCCATCTCAACCCCGCTCTCCGAGACCTCACGGACATTGCTCACGGCCGCCTTGATGTCGTCGGAGGTCTGCGGATCCGCGATGATCGCCTCCACGGCCGCCGTGGACTTCCGCATGTCTTCGCTGGCCTGCACCAGGTTGGCGCTCAACGTGTCGAGGGTCTGGGGCACGGTGGTCGTCGAGACCATGGCATTGACCCCCGCCGCCGTGCGCCGGAGGCTCCGGGAGACCTCATACAGGTTGTCGACCATCGTCTGGACCTTCTCGGCGTCCTCCGGCCCCAGCTTGTCCACGAGCGACAGCGCCTTCGTCGCGACGTCCGTCGCGCGCTCCGAGAGCGTCCGCATGCCCGCCAGCGTCGCTTTCAGATCGGCGCGCATCTGCTCGTCGCGCAGAAGCTCGTTGACCGAGGAGACCGTGCCTTTGGCCTCGGTCGCCAAGGCCTCGGCGTTCTCCGCCAGAGCCTCCATCCCGGCCGTACCGGCGCCGTGCAGGACGGAGACCTTGTTCGGGTCAAGCGCCGCGCCGTACTTGGCGCCCCGAGTGACCCGGATGTGTTTGTCCCCCAGCAGCGACCCCGAGGACACCTGGAACACGTCGCCCGCGTACAGCGGGTACTTCCGCTGAATCGCCAGGGTGGCGCAGGCCGGGTGGTCCGGGAACTCCGGTCGGCGCTCGATGTCGATTTCGCTCACCTCGCCGATCTTCACCCCGTGAAGCCGCACCGGAGCCCCCACCGGCAGGCCGCGCAAGTCCTCGAAGCAGACAATGACCCGGTACTCCCCGCGCCAACGCGCCAGCCCTCCCAGCCGCGACCAGGAGACGATGACCACCGCGGTCACCAGGAGAGCCACCACGCCGACTTTGGCTTCCGAAGTCACGGTTGCCTCCGCAGCGGCGTCGAGCCAAGAGCCCGACGCGGGCGGTCAGACAATGATCGGGCCCGTCGGCCGGCCATGCACGAACTGGCGCACCACTTCGGAGCCGTTCGCCTGCAGCTCCTCGGGAGACGCCACCTGCTCGACCCGGCGGTCGTGGAGCATCATGACGCGGTCCGCCACGGCGAACAGGTTGCGCACATGGTGCGAGACGACCACCGAGGTGACACCCAAGTCGTCGGCCAGGTGCAGGATCAGCCCATCGATGACGCTGGCGACGATGGGGTCCAGCCCGGAGCTCGGCTCATCGTAGAGCATGACCTCCGGCTGCAGCGCCAGCGCGCGGGCAATCCCGACCCGCTTCCGCATGCCGCCGGACAACTCCGACGGGTACAGCGCCTCGCTGCCGGTCATCCCCACCCGGTCGAGGCAGTCCGCCACGATGTCCGTGACCTCGCCGCGACTCAGCCTCGTGTGGCGGTACAGACCGAAGGCCACGTTCTCGCCTACGGTCATCGAGTCGAACAGAGCCGCGTACTGAAAGCACATGCCCAGCGTGCGCCGGACCTCGTTCAGCTCCGGCTCATGGAGCCCGATGATGCTCCGGCCCTTCACGCGAATGTCCCCATCATCGGGTCGAAGCAGGCCCATGATCAGCTTCAGCAGGGTGCTCTTCCCGCAGCCGGACATCCCCATGACCCCGAAGATCTCGCCCTTCGGGATCGACAACGATACCTCCGTGAGCACCGAGTGTCCACCGAAGCTGAAGGACACGTTCCTCAGCTCGATGACGGGGACCTCCGGCGCCAAGACCGGCGTGGCCCCCGCCTCGTCTGTCGCCGGGTTCGCATCCGGAAGCGGCGGTCGCGTCACGGTCGCCCGATCCTCCGAAGCGGTCTAGAAGGTCTCCCGGAACAGCAGCTTGCTCAGGAAGTAGTCGCTCACGAAGATCGCCACGATCGAGAAGACCACGGAGCGGGTCGTCGCCCGGCCGACGTCCTCGGCAGCCTGTCGGCAGAACATGCCCTGGTGGCAGCCCACGACCGCGATGATCAGGCCGAAGAAGATCGCCTTCGCGATCCCCGCGATCGCCGTCGACGGCGCAAGGTTGTCCTCGATCGAGGACAGGTACAACGACCCGGTGATGGCCTGCGAGTTGGTCGCGTAAAGGTAGCCCCCCAGGATGCCCGCCACATCCCCCGCCAGCGCGAGGACAGGCACCATCACCAGGCACGCCGCCAGCCGCGGAACCACCAGATAGCGCGCCGGGCTCGTGGCGAGCGCCCGCAGCGCGTCAATCTGCTCGGTGACCTTCATCGTGCCGAGCTCGGCCGTGAAGGCCGAGCCCACCCGCGCCGCCACCACGATGGATGCCAGCACGGGGCCCAGCTCGCGACAGAACGCCTCCGCCACCAGCCACCCCAACATCTGCTCGGCCTGCAGCTTGGCCGACTGCTGAAGCCCATGAAACGCCATGACCATGCCGGTGAACCCGAGGGTCATCACGACCAGCGGCAGCGAGTGGAAGCCCGTCTGCGCCATCTGCTCCATCGTCTGCCGGTACTCGACGCCCCCGCGGACGAGGTGCCCCGCGGCTTCGGCGGTCAGGGCAACCATCTCGCCGAAGACCTGAAACGGCCGCAGCAGCCATGGGGCTGCCGAGCCCGGGCGAGCGTCCACGGCAACACGACCTCGCAGCGAGAGTAAGCGACGACCACGAACCAGACGATGACAAGGGGAAACGCCCCGGGCGCCGCGCATGCACCGGGGCGACGGGCTCCTGCGTCGTCGGCCGCGCCGACAACGCCCCCTCCCGCACGGCATTATAGGCGGCACTCACACAGGGTGTCAAGGAAGCCTGCGACGCGGTGCCCTGCGTGCATACAGGATTGCGAGCGCGAGCGGAGAAGGAGTGGACCGAGGGCCCTCGGCGCAGGCCGGAGGACCAGACGCCCTGTTGGGAGGGGAGGACCATGCGTCCCACGGCGGTGGCCGGATCGTTCTACCCCAGTGACCCGGCGCGCTTACGCCGGCAAGTCGCCGACTACCTGAAGGACGCCGAGCCACCGGCGCTCCGCGGCCACGTCGCGGCCCTGATGGTCCCTCACGCCGGGTACGTCTACTCCGGCCCGGTGGCCGCGCACGCGTACCGGGTCTTGCAGGGGCAGGCGGTCTCTACGGTCCTCCTCCTCGGCAACAACCACCGCGCCCACTTCAGCGGCGCGGCCCTGTCGCCCGACGCCGCCTGGGGGAGTCCGCTCGGGCCGGTGAGCGTCGACCGGCAGACCGCCGGGGAGTTGCTCGGCGGAAGCGACGTGTTCATGGAGTCCCGTAGCGCCCACGCCGAAGAGCACTCTCTCGAGGTTCAGGTCCCGTTCGTGCAGACGGTCCTGCCCGACGCGAAGATCGTGCCGATCCTGCTGGCTGACGTAGGCGACGAGGAGCTGACGAGCATCGCCGATGGCCTGGCGACAATCCTGACCCGACCTGGCGTGGTGCTGGTCGCGAGCTCGGACATGTCCCACTACCCCGCCTACGCGGCCGCGCGACGATCCGACCTCGCGATGCTGGAGGCCATCGCGAGCCTTGACCCGACGCGCATCCGGCAGCGGGATCGGGAGCTCCTGGGCGAGCACACGCCGGACCTCCACTGCACGCTGTGCGGGATGGACGCGGTCATTACGGCGATCCTCGCGGGGAAGCAGACCGGCGTGACCGAAGCGAAGACGCTGCGATACCAGAACTCCGGCGACACCGCGGGCGACCAGGGGCGATGCGTCGGCTACGGGGCGGTCGCGTTCCTCGCGCCCGAGGCCGCGGAAGAGCTCGCGCTGACCCCAACCGAGAAGCGCCGTTTGCTGCGCGTCGCGCGGCAGACGCTGGAGGCACGCTTCGGCCCGGCCGGGAAGCCCTCGCTGGACCCGGGCGACAGCCGACTCCTCGCGCAGCCGACCGCCTGCTTCGTGACGCTGAAGCAGCAGGGGCGGCTGCGCGGGTGCATCGGGGAGCTGGAGGCTCGGCAACCGTTGATCGAGGCGGTCGCGGACCGGGCGATCTGCGCGGCGGAGCAGGACCCCCGCTTCCCGCCGGTCGCCGCCGATGAGCTGGACCGCATCGCCATTGAGATCAGCGCGATGTCCCCGCTGCGGCGAGTCTCCGGCCCGGACGAGATCGTCGTGGGCAAGCACGGCGTGGTGGTGAAGCAGGGCCTGCGCAGCGGGGTCTTCCTGCCCCAGGTCGCCCCGGAGCAGGGCTGGGACCGCGACACGATGCTCACGATCCTCTGCACGGAGAAGGCCGACCTGCCCGCCGACGCCTGGCGGCAGGGCGCCGAGCTGTGGGTCTTCACCGCCAACGTGTTCGGCGAGGAGGAGTTCGGCCTCGCGCCACCGGCCTCGCGGCGGGACTGAGGCGGCCAACGGACACGCCTTATGAGGGAGCTGACGACGATGACGCTGAGCGAGTTGGTGCTGTCCGCCCTGGTGTTGGGCGCTTCACTCCTGGCTTCCGCTGCTCCGGGCCAGGAGCGCAGTGCGCCCCAGCCGCTTCGACCCGACGGCACACCGAACCGGGCCCGCTGGATGGCCGAGGGCGGCTTTGGCGTGATGACGCACTACCTGATCTCACCTCCGGGAGCGACGCCCGAGGAGCGGACCGCCAACCTGAACCGCACCGTCGACGCGTTCGATCTGGACGGCTTCATCCGCCAGATCGAGGCGACTGGGGCGGACTGGCTGATCTTCACGCTAGGGCAGACCACCGGGTACCTGTGCAGCCCGAACGCCTACCTGGACGAACGCGCGCCGGGCCACACGCCGCGCCGCGACCTGGTGCTGGAGATCGCGCAGCGACTGGCGGCGCTGGACAAGCGCCTGATCCTCTACCTGCCTTCCGAGCAGAACGCCGAGGGCATGCTGCAGGAGGCCCTCGCGTACGGCACGGAGGGCCATACCCAGCGGTACTTCGAGTTCCTGCGCACGTATGCGCTGAAGTTCGGGCCGCTGCACCACGGGTGGTGGTTCGATTCATGCAGCCCACATCCTGACGAGTACTGGCAGGAGTGGATGGCGACGCTGCGGGCGGGGAATCCGGAGGTGGCGGTGGCGTTCAGCGGCGCCGAGTTCTGCTGTGGGGGCCCGGTTGAGCCGGTGTGCCGGCTCGAGGACTACCACGCGGGGGAGATCCACCTGCTGGAGGACGGGCGCATCCGACGCGACTTCCTGCCGCCCGGCGGCGACATTGTCGTGACCCCCGAGCGCAAGCTGAGACTGCGAGGCCAGGAGGCGCGCACCTACATGCCCGACGGCCCGTTCCTCGCCGGAGTGCAGTGGCACTGCCTGCTGCCCCTGGACCTGACCTTCAACCCCGCCGTCCCCAACCAGTTCTGCCACTGCACCGACAAGGAGCTCCTGGCCTTCGTGCGCGACGTGAAGCGCGTGGGCGGGGCGATCACCATCAACGTGCCCATCGACGTGGAAACCGGGCACATCCCCGAAGACAGTCACGCCGCCCTCGTGCGGCTGAACCGCAACCTGCGGGAGCAACCGGACTAAGCGGCCCTTCGGGCCGACCCGCTACGCGCGCACGGCAACGACGAACGACGCGGTGGAGGCCTCACCCCCGGCCCCTCTCCTGAAGGGAGAGGCAAGAACGGCGACGGCCGCCACACCGGGGCCACCCCGACCCAGGCCAGCAGGCGGGACGTCCTGCGCTCCCAGGTACGGGCAACAACCACGGCGCGCATGTTCTCCCA
>VGFB01000013.1 GCA_016869015.1 Armatimonadota bacterium | reverse complement strand
GACTCGCTGATGGTCGAGGGCTCCGTGCATCACCTCGACCTCATCGCCGACCTCGCCGGCTCCAAGTGTGACACCATCTACGCGCAGACGTGGAACCCGGCCTGGGGCGAGTTCAAGGGCGACAGTCAGGGGCTCGTGGTCATGCAGATGGAGAACGCGACCCGCGCTACCTACGAGGGGGCGAAGACCAACGCGGCCGGGCTGAACTGCTGGGGGCAGGAGTACCTCCGCGCCGAATGCGAGCGGGCCACGCTGATCCTCGACCGGCAGCGGATCGCCTGTCAGGACTGGCCCCAGGGCGAGCCGCGCGAGATCGAGTTGCTCCAGCAGCCGAAGTGGGCCAACACGTGGCTGATCGAGCAGTTCGTCCGCTGGCTCGACGGCAACGGACCGATGGCGACCAACGTCTGGGACAACCTGCAGTCGGTGGCGCTGGTGTTCGCGGCGATCGAATCGAGCCGAACCGGCCAGCCGGTGAAGGTGCAGGAGTTCCTGAGGGCAGCGATGAGCGAGAAGCGATGAGTGCGAAGTGAGAGGCCCCGAGCAGGGGCTAGAGGACGCGTCGCCGAGCGCCCTGCACTCCTTGCTTCGGACTCACCGCCTCTCGCTCATCACTCCTCACCTCGCACTGCTGTCCTTCAGTACTCGATCCCTCGCTGGGCCTTCACGCCGAAGTCGAAGGGGTGCTTCACCGACTGCATCTCGGTGACGAGGTCGGCGGCGTGCAGGAGGCCCTGGCTGACGTTCCGCCCCGTGATGACCACGTGCATCCCCGGAGAGCGCGACCGCAGGGCCTCCAACACCTCGCCCTCGGCGATCATCCGGTACTCGATCAGGTAGGTCAACTCGTCGAGAATGAGCAGATCGTGACGCGCCTCGGCGATGGTCTGCTTCGCGAAGTCCCATGCCTCGCGGGCGAGGCGCGTGTCTTCGGCGAGGTTCGCGGAGTCCCACGTGAACCCGCCCCCGAGGGTGTGGATCTCCAGCAGGTCGCCGAAGCGCTGCGCCGCCTTCTGCTCCCCGTAGTTCCACGGGCCCTTGATGAACTGGATCATGCAGACCCGCAGCCCGTGGCCGAGTGCGCGGAAGGCCAGGCCCAGGGCGGCGGTCGTCTTGCCCTTGCCCTCGCCCGTATTCACGATGAGAAGGCCGGTCCGAGGCATGCGACGAGCGTTCGCGGCCAGAGGCGGAGTGTCCTGCGTGGAGGTGACGGTCACGGCGACAGGAACCACCGAACACGCGCACGACCCGAGTGGCGCCCGGTGCCGCAACTGACCAGAGCCGCGCCGCAGCCGGTCCCTTCCGTGCATCTCGTGGTCTGGATGGTCCTCAATGACGAATCGAGAGCGGTATGTTCGACTGATGCGCGGGGAGCCTGTGGACCGCGCCCCGTTCTTCTCCATCTTCGGCCCGTGGGGCGCGACCATCGACCGGTGGAAGACCGAGGGTCTGGCCGAGGACGCGACCTGGGAGACGATCATGGAGCTCGTGGGCTTCGAAGGACACCGCGGGTACCAGCTACCGGTGAACGGGTTCCTGTGCCCCGGGTTCGAGTGGCAGGTCCTGGAGGAGAGCGAGGACCGGCGGGTCGTCATCGACCACTTCGGGGTCAAGCAGGAGGAGCGGAAGGACCGGGGCTCGATGCCCACCTTCCTCTCGTTCCCCGTGGCGAGTCGAGCGGACTGGGAGCAAGTGAAGTGGCGGCTCGATCCGGAAGCGCCCGGCCGGCTTCCGGCGAACTGGGACGAAGTCTGCCGCGCCGGCCGCGACAGCGGCGATCCGGTGTTCGTCGGCGACCTGCCCATCGGCTTCTTCGGCGGACCGCGACAGCTCATCGGCTACGAGAACCTGGCCTTCATGCTGCACGACGATCCGGCGCTGCTGGAGGAGATCCTGGACACGCTCTGCGACTTGTGGATCGCCCTCTACACGCGCGTGCATCGCGATGCGCCGTTGGACTACTTCTTCGTGTGGGAGGACATGTGCTTCAAGACGGGGCCGCTGCTCAGCCCGGACGCCTTCCGCGGCTTCCTGCTCCCGCGCTACCGGCGTCTCACCACTGCGCTGCGGGAGGCGGGCGTGGACATCATCATGGTCGACAGCGACGGGGATGTACGGCAGCTGGTGCCGCTGTGGCTGGAGGGCGGGGTCACACTGGTGTTCCCGTGGGAGACGCAGATGGGGCTGGACATCACTGAGGTCCGTCGGCGGTACCCGACGCTTCAGATGGTCGGCGGGCTGAACAAGGCGGTGCTGGCTCACGACCGCGCGGCCATGGATCGGGAGCTGGAGAAGGTCGCCTGGATGCTGCAGCAGGGCCGGTATCTGCCAGCCGTCGATCACTTCGTGCCCCCCGATGTGTCGTGGGACAACTACCGCTACTTCTACGAGAGGCTGCGGGAGTTGGTGCGACAGCACCCCCCACGGCCCGCGCCGTGGCGCCAGGGAGCTTCGCGGCGGGAGTAGGCAACCCGGCTCGGGAGCGGTCCCCGCGATGAGATCAGCCCTCGGCAGCCGGAGAGGGCTCGAGCGGTGCTCTGCCCCGCGGGAGCGCCCGCCACGCCCGCCCGGCAACGTCCGTGGGCCGGCCTATGGGAACAGGTCGAGGCCGCAGCTCGTGACCTTGCGAAGCGTTCTCGCGTCGATCCGCTCCACCCCTTCCCGGTCCTGCGCACCGTCCGCGTAGTCGGCCCGCGTCACCTCGAGGCGGATCTCCATCGGTTTGGTCGGGGTGAACGGCTTGGCCTTGCCGACCAGGGCCATCGCCCGTTGAGCGGCCTCGCGAATGCGAGAGCGCGCCTTGGCGAGGTCCACCAGTTCCGCGCGGTTCCGACCGAGGCCGCGCTTGACGACGGCCGTCTCGAGGGGCTGGAAGAACTCGTGCGCCTCGACACAGGCCCGCTCGTCCCCGGAGACCATGAGCATCGGGATGCCGAAGTGTCCGGCGACGATGCCCCATTGCGCCAGCTCGCCCATCCGGCGCCCGTTGACGGAGTAGCTGTACCAGGACAGCGACGACTGCGTGTGGTCCAGGAAGCCGTTCATGGTGCCGGCCATCGCATGGGCGCCGATGAAGAGGGTGCCCTGATAGCTCTCATCCATGATGCCCCACCACCGGCCGTTCGGCTTCGTGTCGTTCTCCGCCCGCGGGTCGAGCATCTCCAGCAGGAAGTTCCCGCCGCCTCCGTGGCTGTCCAGGACGGTCACATGCGTCGCGCCGCCGGCGAACGCTCCATCGACCGCGGCGTTGAGATCGTGCATCAGGTTCTCGAGGGCCTCCTGGTGGCGCGCGTGGTCGCGAGCCATCATCTCAATGCAGTCGACGCCTGAGATCCCCTCTAGATCGGTGTGGATGTAGATGCGCACGTGCTCTCTCCTCCTACCCGGGCTGGACTGGCGAAGCAACGCGGTCCTGGCTTCACCGTGAGGTTGCACGCACCTCCGCGTCTGTCGGCCGAGTTGTGTGCGTCAAGTTCTGCAAATGGGTTGTCGGGTATCTCCGGTTGGGTTGCCAGGTCGTGAGCGGTGGCCCCGCGCCCGTGGGTACGGGGTGGCGGGGCTGGTGAGCGAGCCGGAATCCTCACTCGGGCAGAAGGGAACCGGCGCGCCGGGCGTCTAACTGGGTGTAAGAGCGTGTATGAGAAGGCAGTGGAGACGTTGGGACCCTTGTTGGCGGTGGCCTACTCATACACGCTCCAAGGCACGCGCGCGGTGAGCGGCCATGCCCAGAGCGACCCTGTGCCACGATGCGGCCTCCGCCGTGCGGGCCGGAGATGACCGGGCCTTCGACGAGTTGGCCCGGCGCTACCGGCCCGGCGTGTGTGCCTTGTGCTTCGACCGGACGCGGGACTTCGACGTCGCCGAGGACCTCACCCAGGAAGCGCTGCTCAAGGCCCACGCCGCTTGGGGCAGTCTCCGGGACCCCGAGGCCTTCCCGCAGTGGCTGCGGCAGATCGCGCTGAACTGCTGCCGCTCGTGGGTCCGCCGCCTGATGCCGGCGCATGCCGACCTGGCGTCCGCCGAGAGGCTGCCAGGGCTGGGCACGTTCGAGGAGGTCACGCGACGGCAACTGGCGCGCGAGATCGCCTCAGCGCTGGCTCAACTCCCCGAGAACAACCGCCTCGCCTTCCTCATGCACGTGCAGGGCTGCCGCTACCGGGAGATCGCGGAGTTCCTGGGTGTGGCGGAGACGACCATCGTCGGTCGGCTGCACCGAGCGAGGGGACGCCTGCGGTCCCTGCTGGAAGAGCGGCGCATCCTCGAGTACCTGCAGCACCTCGGAGACCAATACCTGGGAGGTGAGTGTCCGTGAGTGGCACCGTTGCCCCCTTTGCCCTGGCCGCGTGGGCGCGGCAGTTCTCCACCCTCATCAACGCCGGGGTCAGTCTCGCCCGATGCCTGGAGGGACTTGCGCAGTCCGCCGAGGAGCCCTTGGCGACCATCACCCGTGAGCTGCTGGCTCGCGTGTCGGCGGGCGACATGCTGTCCCAAGCCATGGCCGACCACCCCGAGGTGTTCAACCGCCTGAGTGTCGGACTGTGTCGCGCCGGCGAGGTTGGGGGGGTGCTGGACGAGACCTTCGCCGTCTGGGCCGACTGGCTCGAGCAGGACATCGAGTTCCGCGCGCGATGCGACATGTACTATCTGCTGAACCAGGTCGGTCGATGGCCGGTGTCGCGCGAAGAGTACGAGGCCCAGCTTCGGGTGGCGATCCCGGACCTGGACGGCCGGGTGCGCGAGATGACCTGGTGCCGGATGTTGGGGATGATGCTTGGCAGCGGAGTGCCGCTCATTCAGTCGCTGCGCGTGGCAACCGAGCAGGTGTACCCGGAGGGCGGCGAGACGCTGGCTTCCGGCCTGGACGGCGCCGCACGGGCGGGGAGGGCGCTGGCTGATGAGCTGTCAGCGGCGGGCATGTCGCCCTTCACCGTGCAGCTGGTGGCAGTCGGCGAGGAGTGCGGGACGCTGGAGCGGACGCTCGATAAGGCCGCCTTGCTGCTCGAACGGAACCTGGCCCTGCAACTCACCGCCGTGCTGGCTCTTCAGTTGGAGGCTCGGGCGTAGCGTCCGAGAGCCGGGCTGCGAGCGGCGTTCGCGGCGAACAATCCGGTACCGCAAGGCGTCAATGACACCAGGGGGAGGGAGAACCCCTTCGCGGCCCACCACCGGGGGCGGCCGCGTGTAGCTTTGGGAGAACGACAAGATGAAGGTTCGAGAGGGACACACGCACAGTCACACCTCGATCGTGCTGCTGAGCCTGATGGTCGGGATGTTGGCGACACTCCTCGCCCTGTACGGCTATCAAGCAACGGCCGCTCCACCCGAGACCGGCCCGACAACCGACGCCCTGCAGTTGAACAAGACGCTCCCGCAGATCGCCGAGAGCACCAAGCCGGCGGTCGTCAGCATCTTCACCAAGAGCACGACCCCGAGCGGTCCTCCGGCCGACATGCCCCCGGAGCTGCAACCGTTCTTCCGGCGGTTTGGGATGCCCGGCGAGGGAGGACCCGGCGGGCCACTGCCCGGTCGGGCGCTGGGCTCCGGCTGGGTCTACTCCGACGACGGGTACATCGTCACGAATGCGCATGTAGTCAAGGACGCCACCGACATCCGCGTCAAGCTCTACGACAACGGAACCGAGGACCGGCAGTACGAGGCGCGCCTGGTCGGCTCCGACCCTCGCACCGAGCTCGCCCTGCTCAAGATCGATGCGGGGCGCAAGCTCCCGACGCTCGCCGTCGGCGATTCGGCGGGGCTCAAGGTCGGCGAGTGGGTGATGGCGGTGGGATCTCCCTTCGAGCTCGAGCAGACCGTGACGGTCGGCGTGGTGAGCGCCAAGGGCCGCATGATCGACTCCGGCGATGCCCGCTTCCGCATGGGCGACATCCTCCAGACCGATGCCTCGATCAACCCCGGCAACAGCGGTGGGCCGCTGGTCGATCTCCAGGGCCGCGTCATCGGTGTGAACGTCGCGATCCTCTCCCCGGGCGCGCCCGGGAACATCGGCATCGGCTTCGCGATTCCGGCCGCGACGGTCCAGCAGGTCATCCCGCGCCTGAAGGCCGAGGGCCAGGTGGTGCGCGGCTGGCTCGGGGTGACGATCCGTGACCTCGACGGCAACCTGAGAGACGCCTATGGCGCGCCGGACGGCGGCGCGCTGATCGAGACCGTCCGCGAGGACGGACCGGGCGCCGCCGGCGGCCTGCGGGAGGAGGACGTGGTGGTCCGAGTGGACGGCAGGTCGGTGAAGGACAGCTGGGACCTACAGCAGACGGTGGCGAACCGTCGGCCCGGGGAGGGACTGACGCTGGACGTGGTGCGCAACCGCAAGGCGGAGAGGCTGACCGTGAAGCTGGGCGACATGCCGGCGAGCTTCGCGAACGACGGCGGCCCCAAGCCGGAGCCCAAGGCGGAGCCCGGATCGCAGCTGGGCATGGGCCTGGCGCAGATCACGCCGGAGGTGGCGGCCCAGCGCAAGCTGCCGGCCAACGAGGGCGTCTACATCGCCCAGGTGGCGCCGGACAGCGTTGCCGCCGACAGCGGCCTTGAGCCCGGCGACGTGATCCGCAAGGCCAATCGGACCGAGGTCAGCAAGGTCGAGGATGTCACGAAGACGATCGACGAGGCCCGCAAGAACCACGAGAAGTACGTGATCCTCCGCGTCGAACGGCAGGACGAGACCGGCGAGCGCCAGATGATCACCGTGGATGTGGAGCTGGCGGGGTAGCGGGCGTGGAGGCGGCGTTGCGGACACAATGCGAGGGCCCGGCGGAGGCAGTGCGCCGGGCTTGTCCTTTCACTCGGTGATGAGTTCGACATCGTCGAACCACGCGGTGCCCGTCCCGTCCATCAGGTTAAGGTACACGCCGACCGCATCGCCGGTCGGGCGGAGCCCCTCGACGAGGATCTCCTGCCAGAGCCCCTCGGTGTTGAGGACGTTGCGCGCGGTGGTCCCGTCGGTCGTGCCCGTAACCCAGATCGCCAGTTTGCCGGCGAAGTCCCGGCTCGTCTTCGCCCAGAGTCGCAGGCGGTAGGTCCGGGCCGGGTCGACCGCGATGGCGCCCGTGTACCAGCGGCCCCACACGCGCGTGCGCATCGTCGCCTCGACCTCCGGGGCCCCGAGCGCGGAGCAGGTCAGCTTCCCCGAACGACCGCCGCTGCGGGGTTGGGTCGCATCGAGCTCGTACGCAAACTCGCCGCACATGATGCTCCGCTTCCAGGCGTCGCCCGGCTCCTCGAAACCGCCGTCAGGCAGAAGGTTGTCGGCTCCGGCGGGCGCGGCCGACCGCAGCAGCCACACCGGCCGCCAGATGCCGCCGGCGCCGGAGTTGTCCTCCACGCGCACCGCGAGGACGTTCAGTCGGTCGTAGCGCACCGCGGCGGCGATGTCGACCTCGAAGGCCTCCTGCCACGACTCCGGGTTACCCTGGTGCGGATAGGGACGCTCGAGGAGTCGCGTCCCGTTGAGCCACACCGAGCACGCCTCGTCAACCGCGCCGAACACGAGCCGCACCCCGGGCCGCGCCGGGTCAGCCGGCGCCGCGAACGCGGTCCGGTACCAGGCCACGCCATCGTAGGACGCGCCGTGCTCGGCTTCCCACTGTCGGCCGACGGGTGTCTGCTCCCAGGGCCCCTCGGTCCCGATCTCGGCCCACGCCGCATCGTCGAAGTCCTCGGCAGCCCAGCCGTCGGCCTCCCCCTGCCGCTGCGGGTCCCAGGCGAAACGCCACGGACCGACGAGCCGTTCCCCCGGCGCCGGCATGAGCCGCAGGAGCTCCCGGTCCCAGCTGTACCCCTCCGACCACCGCAGGTAGCTCGGGTTCGCGATGAAGCGATCCTCCGCGCTCCGCCGGTGGTCGTCTAGCCGCCGAACGGCCGCCCGCAGCGTCGCGATGTCGCCGGCCTCGCGATAGCCCCGCCAGGCCGCGGCGGCCTCCAGAGTCAGGCTCGCGTTGCGCAGTCCGTCGGCCAGGAACGCGACCCGCTCCTCCGCCCTCCGGTTGCCCTGCGCCGCCTCGGACGCAACCTCTAGCAGCCGCTCGCCCTCTCGCATCGCCCCCGGGGTGAACAGCCGATGCGCCCCGCGGTCGAACCAGGAGTAGCTCAGATCCTCCGAGTCCTCCACCCAGGCCTCCGTGATCCGCTCCCAGTGCGCGAAGTAGGCGCGCACCGGCTGTTCCGCCGGGCCGAACGCGGCGAAGTACTCATCGAGGACCTGATCGACGGTCAGTTCCGGCCGCGCGTGGAGCCGGGCGAGCATGTAGTGGTTCGGCCCCTGGGTGGCGTACTGCCCGGTGAGGGAGTCGAAGTCCGTGCCGATCATTCCATGTTCGGCGCAGAAGCGGAACTCCTCGCCGAGGCGCCGGGCCACAAAGATGGGGAAGCAGTGCCCATCCAGCATGTAGTTCGGCCGCAGCAGAAGCTGCGCGCCCGTCGCCGACCAGCCCTCCCACTGGGCGCGGCAGGCCTGGCGTTTGGCTTCGGTCCAGGGGAACATCAGCGGGGGCACGATGCCGACGACGATGTGGTCGTTGAGCTTCGTCTCCCGCGGCGGGGCGACGTAGTTGGCATAGGCGAATCCGAGCACGACGGCCTCGGGATCGACGCGCCGCGCCGCCTCCTGAGCCGCGAGGTAGTGGCGCGCGTACCGGTCCGACAGCGACCCGAGCGCCTGCCACCAGTCGGCTCGCCCGGCCTCGAAGTCTGCTCGCGCGCGCGCCAGTCGCTCGTCCCAGAGCCCCTCGACGTCCGGATCGGGCACGTCCCACGCGAGGCACCGCTTACACGTGCACTTGCCCGGAGTGTCGTTCTCGCTGACGTCCAGATACGGCTCGCCGGGGCTGCGTGTCCGGGTCCAGTTCTCCACGATCGCCTCGTGGAAGGCGGGCTCCGACACGCACATCGCCACCAGCTCCGCCGCGCCGCCGTAGTACGCCGGGTCCGGCCGCCGGGCCCCGTCCGGCAGCTGGTTGAAGTACTCGGGATGCGCCTCGCCGTGCTTCGCCCACCAGGTGGTGAAGGCGTGGTGAATGTCGAGGTTCACGCCGAGGGAGAACCGGTTGCGGCGCAGCCACTGTCCCTGCGCCTCCAGGAACCGGTTGCGCGCCTCGGCTGAGGACCACGCCTGCGGGTCGCTCACGATCGGGCCGCCGTCTCGCCAGCGCGCATGGGTGAAGGCCGGCGCGCCGGTCTGGTCCCAGGCGTCGACGCGAACCGTGGGCTGCTGGGGAATGAACTCGCCGAGCTTCCCTGGCCACAGCCATCGCACGCCCAGCCCCTGCTCGAGGAACTCGTAGACCGCGAAGAGCGTGCCGACTCGCGTGCGGTTGTTGTGCAAGACGCCCGCCGCCGGGCCGTCGCTGTCATCGCCCAGCAGGAAGAACGCCTCGCCCACGAGCTTCAGCCGGAAGCCGTTGGGCGGAAGGCCCCCGGTGTCCAGACCCGCTGCCGCCGCAGCGCGGCATGAGCCCAGGTAGAGGCGCGGGCCCTGCCCTGGGGCCTCGGACTCCCGCATCACAGGCACTTGCGCGCCGCTCGCCTCCCGCAGGTGATAGACCAACTCCTCGGCGGCGTAGGTCACGACGGGCAGCGAGAAGTCGGGCGTCACGATCGCGGCGGCCGGCCGGCCGGCGACCACAAAGTCGACCGCCGGCGTTGGCCTCGCGAGCAACAACAGCAGGAGTGGGGTCATGGAGCACCTCCACCGCACCCTTCGCCAAGGACCGCGCGCTCCCCTGGCCGGTTCTGCGGGAGGCTCCCGGGCCTCGGTTGGTCGTTCTTGATGGTAGCCGCACGTACCACGCGACTGGGGTCTGCGAGATGAACGGCTTGAAGACGGTCCTCCTGATGGGGCTGCTCACCGGCCTCTTCCTTGGGATCGGGCACCTTATCGGTGGTCGGCAAGGGATGTACATCGCCCTGGGTCTCGCCGCCGTGATGAACCTCGTGAGCTACTGGTTCTCGGACAAGATCGTGCTCGCCCTGTACCGCGCGCAGCCGGTGAGCGAAGCCGAGGCCCCGTGGCTCTATCGGGTGGTTGGGCGCCTCACCCAACGGGCGGGGATTCCCATGCCCCGACTCTACATCATCCCCAACCCCTCACCGAACGCCTTCGCCACCGGACGCAACCCGGACCACGCGGCCGTTGCCGTGACGGACGGCATCCTGCGCATCCTCACCGAAGACGAGCTGGAAGGCGTGCTCGCCCACGAGCTGGCGCACGTCCAGCATCGCGACGTGCTGATCAGCGCGATGGCCGCCACGCTCGCGGGCGCGCTGCTGATCCTCGTCCGCATCTTCGCTTACAGCAGCCTCTTCTTCGGGGGAGACGGTCGGCGCCGGGGCGGTGGGCTGGAGGCCCTGGCGCTCCTGATCGTGGCGCCCATTGCGGCAGCTCTCATCCAGATGGCCATCTCGCGCTCGCGCGAATACGCCGCCGACGCGAAGAGCGCCGAGCTGACGGGCAACCCGCTGGGCCTGGCCCGAGCCCTCGCGAAGCTGCGCGGCGCCTCGGAGGCGATCCCCATGCAGGCGGACCCGAACACCGCCCATCTCTTCATCGTCAGTCCGCTGCGGGCCGGATCGTTCCTGAACCTCTTCAGCACTCACCCGCCCCTCGAGGAGCGCATCGCGCGCCTTGAGCGTCTGGCCCGAGGAGAGTAGTGGTCGGTCGGCACCGTCCTGGTTGAGGGGACCTCACGGCATGATCGCCATCCCGGTGCTCGTCTTGCTGGCTCCCTCCGCCGCCGCCCAGCACGCGCCGTCGCGCCCGCTACTGGGCGTGATCCGCTGGGACATGTATAGCGGGCATCCGGAGATCACGCAGCAGCAGGAGTTCGGGTTCCTGAAGCCCGAGGAGTACTGGTGGCGTGCGCCGTTCTTCGTGCGGCGATCGGGCGATCCGGACCATCCCCTGGCCTTCAACCCCGAGTTCTCGCCGGAGGTGTTGCAGGAGGCCATGGATCAGGAGATCCGCTTTGCGGCGGGGGCCGGGATCGACTACTGGGCCTTCGGCTTCGAGCGGAGCGACCGGAACTGGGGCCTTCGCTACAACCTGGACGCCTACCTGAGGAGCCCGCTCAAGCGCGAGATCGGCTTCTGCGTGATCGCCAACGCGCCGCAGATCGGGAACCTGAAGCGGTGGGAGCCGCCCGATACCGTCTACGACCCGACCTTCGTCTTCGAGGAGTGGCGGGGGTATGTGCGTGAGTTCGTGGCGCTGATGCAGGAGCCCAGCTACCAGCGGGTGCTCGACGCGCGGCCGCTGGTCTACGTGTACCATCCCGAGGGGTTGGCGAAGCGGTTGGGGGATGACGACGACTTCACGCGGCTCTCGCAGGCGGTTCAGCACCTCCGCGACGAGGCGCAGGCTGTGGGTGTGGGCAATCCGTACGTGGTGTGCATGATGGAGGGGCTGAAGCACCGCGAGCTGCTACGTGCGGGCATCGCGGATGCGGTCACGCTGTACCACTACCGCCACGGGCCGGCAGGTGTCGACCTCCGGTACAAGCAGCTGTGGCCCGCCATCCGCAGTCATGTGTTGGAGGCGCGCTTCGGTGGGGACGACGTGCCGATTGTCGTGCCGCTGATGTCCGGCGCGAACTGGGTCCCGCGCGCCCGCGTGATGCCGCAGCTCTTCCCGAACTGGAACTGGCTCGAGCCCGAGCCCGGTGAGCTCGGGGCGCACCTCGCGGCCGGCCTGGACTACGTCGCCGAGCACCCCGCCCAGTGCCCGGCGAACACGGCCCTGATGTATGCGTGGAACGAGCACTCCGAGGGCGGTTTCCTGTGCCCGCTGATGGGCGAGCCGCCCGACTATGCGCCCAATACGCGCCAGCTCGACGAGGTCGCACGCACGCTCGCTGGTTGGAGCCCCCCTGCGGCCCGCGACGGGAGACAGTGAGCGGGCGGCTCGCCGGGTGACGCGGCGCTACTCGACTACTACGTCCCCCCCACCCTCCCCTCACCGCCTCCGATGCAGGCGCCTGCCGCATTGGACCGTCTTGGGGAAGGTCTCCGTCCCGCGAACGGGAAGGACCATGTGGCCATCGGGGCTGATCCCGCAGCACGGGACGGACGCCGATGGCCCAGCATCTCCACCCGCGAGATGCTCAGTGAGGTGAGGCCAGTGCTCCTTCATCCGAGGACCGGACTCCTCCCGGCAATCTCGCTCCTGGTCGCGGCTGCGGCCGCGCACGCTGCGCCGGAGCAATCGCCCGCCCAGCGGAGAGCGGCGGTGCTCCAGCAAGCGGAGAGGGGGGCCGCCGCCATTCCCGCGCTGTCCGCGGCGCTGGAGGACGAGAACCTGGTCGTCCGGCGCACCGCCCTGCGGCTGCTAGCGGAGCTGGGGGAACCGGCACGACCGGCGCTGGCGGGCGCCTTGGGCAACTCCGACGTCCTGGTGCGGCGCGCCGCGTTGTCGCTCGTCTGCGATCCGCCCACCGAGGAGGCGGCGCCGCACCTCGGTAAGGCCCTCGGCGACTCGGAGGTCCTCGTGCGCCTGGCAGCGGCGCAGTTGCTGGTGCAGATCCAGCCTCGCTCGCCGGGGGTCACGGCTCTGCTCGAGCAGGCCCGACAGGACGAGGCGGCCGCCGTGCGCGAGGTGGCCAGCCGGGCCCTGTGGCCGTTCTTCAAGGAGACCGTCTCAGTCCGC
Source organism: Armatimonadota bacterium (assembly GCA_016869015.1). GTDB lineage: Bacteria > Armatimonadota > Zipacnadia > Zipacnadales > VGFC01 > VGFC01. The sequence goes on along the minus strand of VGFB01000013.1, from coordinate 5,132 downwards.
GACCGGAAGGACTGGGACCACGACATCCAGGTGGCGCAGACGATCCCGCTGCCCACGGAGGGCTGGCGGTTCCGGACGGACCCGAAGGAAGAGGGTCACCTGCAGAAGTGGTTCGCGCCGGACTACGACGACTCGGAGTGGCTGTCCCTCGAGATCGGGAGAGCCTGGGAGGAGCAGGGGCAGGCCTACGACGGTGTGGCGTGGTACCGTGGCGCCTTTGTGCTGCCGGAGAAGCCTGAGTGCCTCGCCGTGGAGCTTGCCTTCGGCGCCGTGGATGAGATCGCGTGGGTATGGCTGAACGGGGAGTACGTCGGGCAGCACGATCTGGGGACGGCCGGTTGGGATAAGCCATTTGCCCTCGACGTGACCAAAGAGCTCCGGTGGGGCGAGCAGAACCGGATTGCGGTGCGGGTGCATGATAGTACGCAGGCTGGGGGGATCTGGAAGCCCATCACCGTCCAGGTACTCCAGTAGGAGGCGCCTCATGATAGAGACGCGTCACGTGCTCTTGGCCGGCTGGATCGTCATGCTCGCCGCGGCCACGCTTCCGGCCCGGCCGGCTCATTCGCAGACACGCCCCTGGGAGCAGCTCTACGCAGGGACCGAGGCGACCGGACCCAACGTCATTGCCCTCTGGCAGTTCCTGCCCGGTCAGGAGGCGGAGGACGGCTCGGGGCGGGGTCATGGGCTGACGCTGCGCGGCGAGGCGCGGTTCGTCTCGGAGGGCCCGTTCGGTGCCGCGCTGGAGTCGTTCCCCGCGGACGGCGACAACGACAAGGCCCAGGGCGCTCTCGCGCAGGACGCGGACGATCTGTCCCCCACTGGCGCCTTCACCCTCGAGGCCTGGTTCGCCGCCAAGCCCGAGATGGACCGGTACTCCAACGTCTTCCTGGTGGACAAGAAGTACTTCCACTACGCCAAGGACCTGCCGGAGGCCAACACCGACTACTGCGTGTACCTGACCCGCACCGGCGAGCACCGCCGGCGAGTGATGGTCTCCCTGGGCTTCGGGACCGACTCCGACTTCATTGGCGGTCCGGAGATCGACATGCCGCCGGGGGAGTGGCTGCACCTCGCCTACACGTACGACGGCGACGGCCGCTCGCGCTTCTTCCTCAACGGCGAGCTCGTACACAAGGCCGTCATCCCCGGTCGCGGCGCGGTAACGCCGGGCGTCTACGGTCTGGCTCTTGGCTGTCGCTACGGCAGCACGCACAACGGCTTCCCCGGCCACCTCGCGCAGGTGCGCGTCTCGAACGGCATCGTGCCCTACTTCACCGGCGGACTGCTCGCGGGAACCTCCGGGGGGCGGACCGCTTACCTCCGGATGGAGAAGAACGCCACCGTGGCCCTCTCGCTCTCCAACGATACGGCCACGCCGCTTACCGGCGGGCGGGCCGAGATCGCGTTTGGGGGCCTGACCCGTCAGGTCGAGCTCCCCACGCTGGCTCCCAACCAGGAGCAGACGATCCCGCTGGAGGTCGATACCTCCTTGCGCCCGGGCGACTACCTGCTGAACGTGACGGCCTCGGCTAGGGCCGGCGATGAGGAGTTGCGGATCGCCGAGGAGTTTCCCATCACCATTGTGCCGCGGGAGCCTCCCGACCGGATGCCGGTGGTCATGTGGGGCGGCGGCGACATCCCCACGCTGAAGGCCATCGGCTTCACGCACCAACTCGTGTCACTGGTCAACGAGGCGGCCGTGTGGAAAGCTGGGGAGCCCGTGCCGGCTTTGTCCCCTGCCGCGATCGAGGAGCAGGGACGGCTGCTCGACGATCTCCTGCGTAACGGGCTGTATGCGGCGGTGTACACCTACCCGGGCACATGGGTGACGCGGGAGGAGGCGCGCCTGGCCCAGTACAACCGCGTCGATCGCCAGGGGCAACTGCGCTCCCATGACAACGTCTGCGCCAACTTCCCCGAGGTGCGCGAGCTGTGCTACAACGTCGGGGCCTCGATCGCCCAGACCTTCGGGCAGTACCCGGCGCTCGACGGCTCCCTGATCCACTCCGAGGTCCGCGACGGCTCCGATCTGTGCTTTCACGAGCACGACCGCGAAGCCTTCCGGCAGTTCGCGGGCTACGATATCCCCCCGGAGGCCGAGGGGAAGAACGGACTGCACTACAGCCGCATCCGGGACTTCCCGGCGGACCGCGTCGTTCCCGATGACCATCCTCTGCTGACGTTCTACCGCTGGTTCTGGAAGAGCGGCGACGGCTGGAACGTGCTGCACTCCGAAGTCAGCCGCGGCCTGAAGTCAACGGGCCGCGCCGACCTGTGGACGTTCTTCGATCCCGCGGTGCGCGTGCCCGACGTCTGGGGCAGCGGCGGCGACGTCGATGTCATCTCCCAGTGGACGTACTCCTACCCCGACCCGATCAAGATCGGCCAGGCCACCGACGAGCTGTTCGCCATGGCCCAGGGCCAGCCCGGGCAGCGCGTCATGAAGATGACGCAGATCATCTGGTACCGGTCGGGCACCGCCCCCAAACTCCCCGAAGATGAAGCGCAGCGCGCTCAGTGGGAGCAGGAGAAGCCCGAAGCGCCGTTCATCACCATCGCCCCCGACCACCTCCGCGAGGCCTTCTGGTCCAAGCTCTCCCGGCCGATCCGCGGCATCATGTACCACGGCTGGGGCTCCCTGGTCGAGACCGGCACGACCAACAAGGGCTATGTGTTCACCAACCCCGAGACCGCCAAGGTGCTGACCGATCTCACGCACAACGTCGTGGCCCCCCTCGGGCCGACGCTGCTGCAGGTCCCGGACCGGCCCGCTGACGTTGCGGTGCTGGAGAGCTTCGCCTCGCAGATGCTCGCCGGACGCGGCAGCTACGGCTGGAGCCAATCGCGGGAGGCGGACGTACACCTGCTGCTGCAGTGGGCGCACCTCCAGCCGGAGATCGTCTTCGACGAGACCATCGCGAGGGACGGTCTGGACAACTACCGGGTGCTGGTCATGCCGTGCTGCGACGTGCTCACCGAGAGCGTGGCCGCGAAGATCAAGGCCTTCCAGCGTCGCGGCGGCATCGTCGTGGGGGATGAGTTCCTCTGTCCGGCGATCCTCCCCGACATCGTCCTGCCCAGCTACAAGCGTACCGGGAAGGCCGACGAGGACAAGGCCGCTCTGCAGGCTCAGGCCGTGGCGCTCCGCAAGGAGCTGGACCCGTTCTATGCGCGCTACGGTGACTCGACCGACCCCGACCTCGTCTTGCGCTTCCGCCGGCAGGGCGACAGCGACTACCTCTTCGTGCTCAACGATCGGCGCGCGTTCGGCGACTACGTGGGTCACCACGGCAGGGTGATGGAGAAGGGGCTCCCCCTCGCGGGGCAGGTGTCGGTGGCGCGCCCGGCGGGGTTCGTCTACGATCTCGTCGAGCACAAGGAGGCACCGACCAAGGCGGGCGGCGCCGGCCTGCAGTTCGACGTGAGCCTCGGCCCCGGCGACGGCCGGGTGTTCCTGGTGACGGCCCAGCGCCTCGCGAGCGTCCGGCTCCAGGCTCCGGCGCGCGCCCGGCTGGGAGAACCGGTAGACGTGGCAGTCACGGTCGCGGACGCCAAGGGCTCTCCGGTGCCGGCGGTGATCCCGGTGCGGATCGAGGTGCGCGACCCGCAGGGCCGACCAGCCGAGTTCGATGGGTACTGGGCGGCGAGGGACGGTCAGATCCGGCTGCGCCTGGACCTGGCGGCCAACGACGAGCCGGGATCGTGGACGATCCGGGCGACGGAGCTGGCGTCGGGCCTCAGCGCCGAACGGCGCGTCACCGCGGCGCGCTAGAGGTCTGTCAGCCGTGATTCTGGCAGTTGCCGCTTGTCGTCGTGGGTCGGCTCACCAGAGCCGTCCGGCATTGACCTGAAGGCTCTGTCAGCTCTGGTAAGCCGACCCACGACGACCGAAGGCTTCACGGCTGACAGACCACTAGAGGGCGTGGCTGGGGTCGCCGGCACTGGCCGGGGCGTCGCCGTGAGGCCGGAGACACTTCGGGCACTTGAGGGTTCGCGATGACCAGCGCAGCCGACCGCAGCCGCTTGCGGGCTGTCGTGGCCGAGTACGCCGAGATCGTCAGCAGCGGTGAGATGGCAACGCGGCGTGAGAGATGGCGCTTGACGAACCGCCTGCTCGAGCGCACTGTGCCCTTCCACATCGAGGACAACGGCTCGTTCTTCGCCGACCTGACCCCTCCGCCCCAATGCGAGGGCGAGTTCGAGCGGGGCTGCGAGGCCCACTTCCTCCGCTGTATCACGAACCACCGCCTCATCCCCGATGACCGCGTCTTCCCGGCGAGCTTCTGGATACACTGGCATATCGGCCGCACGTCCGCGTGCCCGGAGCTGCAGTATCACCGCGTGCCCGACTCCACCGGCCGCGAGTTGGGCTATGAGACGAACACGCCCCTCGCCGACCTCGCGACGGGCCTGGCCAGGCTGCGGCCGACTGAGTTCAGTGTCGACCGCGAGGGGACGCACAGGACGGCGGGGCAGGCGGCGGAGCTGTTCGGCGACCTGCTGCCGGTGGAGATCGTGGGCCACGGCGCCCTGGCCGCCGGCACCGGAATGGCCGGGCAGGCCGTGCACCTGATGGGGATGGACAACTTCTACGTGAACATGCTCGATCAGCCCGACAACGTGCATCGGTTCTTCGCGCTACTGGCCGAGGACGCCGAACGCTACGCGGACTGGCTGGAAGCCGAGGGGCTGATCACCGTCAACGGCCGCGAGCTCGACTGCGGCTCGGGGAGCTGCGTCTACTCCGATGAGCTTCCCCGACGTGAGATCGCACCGGGCGAGAGCGTGCGGCTGTCGGACATCTGGGGTTTCATTGAGGCCCAGGAGGCGGTCGGCCTTTCGCCTGAGATGTACGCCGAGTTCATCCACCCCTACCAGCGGCGCGTCGGCGACCGGTATGGGCTCATCAACTACGGGTGCTGCGAGCCGACCCACCACTTCTGGCCCTCGCTGAGCGGCTTTGCCAACCTCCGGAAGCTCACCGTCTCGCCGTGGTGCGACGTGGAGAGCATTGCGGCGTCGGTGGGCCGGCAGGTCGTGCTGTCCCGCAAGCCGCACCCGCTGAAGCTCTGCGGTCCGAGGTTCGATCCCGAGGACTTCGCAGCGAGCCTTCGAGAGACGCTGGCGAT
>VGFB01000012.1 GCA_016869015.1 Armatimonadota bacterium | reverse complement strand
CGCGGTGGCGCTCTTAGTGGCGGCGGTCGGTTTCCTCATCGGCCAGTCATGCCGGCTCGTCTTCACCGCGACCCACGAGCAGACGGACTTCAGCGTGTTCTTCCGCACCGCGAGGGAACTCGCAGCGGGCGCCGACGGCACGCTGTACTCGCGCCCCGATGCTCCCACCGGCTGGCCTCAGTGTGCTCCGCCCATCACGTCCGTCGCCTTCCTGCCGCTGCAGGGGCTGTCGATCGGCGCGGCGGCCGGTGTCTGGGCGGCGGTCAACCTTGGCCTGCTGGGTGTCGCAGCGTGGGCCATCTGGCGCCTGTATGCCCACCTGGACCGGCAGCACCGGCTGTTCAGGGCGACCCGACTCTGGGCCGCTGTCCTCCTGCTATCGCTGGCAAACGGCTGTCTGCAGACCGGCCAGGTCACGATCCTGCTGGTCACGTGTTGGCTGTCGTATCTGGCGGCAACAGCACGCCGCAGGCACTTCCTTGCGGCTCTGGGCTTGGCGCTGCCGGTAGCGATGAAGTTCTACCCAGGGCTGATGTGGGCGATCCCCGTCGGCATCCGCGCGCGCCGGCAACTGATCCTCCTGCCTGCCGCCCTCGCGCTCTTCAGCGTGGTGATCCCTCTGCTCGTGTATGGCCCGCGGGCGTGGGACCTGTCTCGGGGGTACGTGGAGGCCATGTTCATCGGGGACGTGCCGCGCCTGGAAACCTGCTTCGATGTGAACCGAGTCAGCACTGAGAGCCTCGACGTGCTGCTGCTCCGGTGGCTGACCCACGACCCCGTCTGGCACGAGCAGGTGACGTGGTTCCCGCATCTGCGCCTGCCGCGCCGCCCCGTGCTCGCGCTGGCCAATGTCCTGCGGGGCATCATCCTGCTCGTCGCGGGGCTGACGCTGTGGCGCTACCGGCCGGAGGCGGCCCGCCGGCCGGTCCACGGCGCGCTCATGCTGGCCGCGTTGTCGGCTGCGACGCTCTACCTGACGCAGCCCGACCCCAAGTCCCGGTATGCGCTCTACGCCTTCCCGGCCTTCCTACCTCTGCTCGCCTGGACAACGGCCGCCTGGCGGCTGGCTCGCCGACGACGGGCCGTCAGCCTCGCTCTGTTCACGATCCTGTGCGCCGTCTGCATCGCGCAACTCACGCCCACGATCTTGCGGTACTTCGAAGTCAGCCTCCTTGCCACGTTCGCCGTCTGGCTCGCGCTCGTTCGCCATCTGACGAGGATAACTCCCCGCCGGTCCTGCGAACCGGCCGTTCCTGCCGCACCCCCGCCCCCTGCAGGGCCCCCTCCGTCCGCCGACGAACCTGCCCCCCGCTAGTCCGCTATCGGAGAACACTCGGGCCGCGGCTGTTGTCTCTGTTCTCCCGGAGGACCCGCCCAGTGTCAGCGTTCACGGCCCTCTTCGCGACCTGCCTCTCGGCCTCGGCGGCTCCCGTCATCTTCTGGCACAGCGACCCGGTTCGTTCCGGCGAGGCAGTCATGGTCGTTGGCGACGGACTCGGCGAGGTCCCCACGGTCGAAGTCGCCCGCGCGCCGGATGCACCGAGACAGACGCCGACCGAGAGCCGGTGGCCGGGCAAGGGCGAGCGGGCCGAGGTCCTGCAGGCCAGTGACACCTGCGTGAAGTTCGCCCTGCCCTCTGCGCCGGAACCGGGGATCTACGCCTACCGAGTCGTGACCGGAGACGCGTTCGCCGTCGGCTGGCTGAACCGGCCGGCAGTCTGGTGGGCCCAGGGGGACCTTGGCCCCGGTGCCTCGCCGGGCGGCTGGGTGCGCCTCCTGGGGAAGAACCTCGGCTGGAAGGACGAGGCGCTACGAGGGCGGACGACGATCCTCCTGCGCGGACCGCAGACGGTGACCCTCGACGCCGAGGCCACGCCCTACTCCGCGCGAGCCTCGCTGCCTGACGACCTGCCCCCCGGCGAGTACGAGGTGTTCGCGCACAACGGCTGCGGGGGCGACGCCGCCTGGAGCGCCGCCGTCACGCTGACGGTCCGCCCGGCCGAGGCCTGGCCCGACACGATCCTCAACGTGGTGGACCTCGGCGCCGACCCTACGGGCGCCCGCGACTCGACCTTCGCAATCGCCGACGCCCTCACGCAGGCCGGGGCGGCCGGCGGCGGGGTGGTCTTCTTCCCGCGCGGGCGGTACCAGGTCACGGCGAGCCTCGCCGTGCCCCGTTTCACCGTCCTGCGGGGCGAATCGCGTGAGCTCACCGCCCTCTTCTGGCCCGACCTGGAGGCGCCCCCGAACGCGCTGATCCAGGGCACGAACTCCTTCGGTGTCGAGGACCTCTCCCTCTACGCCTCGCGCCACCAACACGTCATCGCCGGCGACCTGGGCGACCGCCCCGATGCCGGCAACGTGCGCCTCCGGCGCGTGCGCGTGCGCGCCAACGCGTACCGCGGGCACCTGAGGCCTGAGGAGGTCGATGAGCGCCTGCGCTCGGCCCTGAGCCTCTCCACCGGGGGCGGGGACACCATCCGCCTCGGCGGCGAGGGCATCGAGGTCAGCGACTGCGATCTGTATGGCAGCGGGCGCGTGCTCTTCCTCAGCCGCACGCGCGGCGGGGTCATCCGTGACAATGCCCTGTACAACGGTCGCTGGGGCTGGTACTGCATCTCGGGCTCCGATGGCGTGGTGATCGAGGACAACCGCATCATCGGCGGCGATCTGATGTCCACCGGAGGCGGGCTGAACTGCCTCGACGGCTCAACCTGCTCCCAGAACGTCTACTACGCGGGCAACTCGCTCAGTCTCATGCACGGCTGGGATCGGGAGGCCATGACCTCCGACGCCGGCGGCGGCGCGTATTTCGGCGGCATCGAGAGCGCCGCGGGCGCCTCCCTGACCTTGGCCGCCGATCCGGACACTGGCGGACGTAGCTGGGCCGGCGGTGGGGTCTTCATCCTGGACGGGCGCGGACGCGGGCAGTACCGGCGGGTCATCTCGGTCGACGGTCGGCAGGTCACGGTCGACAGCCCCTGGCAGGTTCGCCCGGATGCGACCTCCGTCCTGACCATCACCATGCTCCAGCGCCACTACCTGTTCGTCGACAACGACTTCACCGATGCAGGGGTTGCCCTCCAGCTCTACGGCATGGCGATCGAGGACATCGCCGACGGCAATGTCTCGACGCGAACCGCCGGCTTCCACAACTTCGGGATGCGCTACCAGGGCATTCAGCCGAGCTGGTACATCCAGTGGCTGGACAACGAGATCGCCGAGGGCAACTCCTACCGCAGCGGGCACGACAACTACATGCTCTCCGGCGAGGCGCACCTGGGCATCTTCGCTCTGCCCCCGTCCACCGACTTCCCTCACCCCTTGACCCTCGGGTGCGTGGCACGCCGGAACCGCCTGCGCAGCAACGCGCACCTCGCCGTCGGCGGCACGGACCCGCACAACCCGTCTTGCGCGCAACCGAACGTGCAAGACGTGATCGTCGAGGGCAACGAGATCGCCGACTCCGACGTGGGCGTCTCCCTGCGTCTTGCCTCCGCTGGAGTGCTGCTGCGGAACAACCGCTTCGACCGCGTGAAGCAGGAGGTCTGGGACGAGGCCGAAGCCAAGCGCGCGGCCGAAGAGCGTCGCGCGAAGCTCCTGGCCGAGCCCGGCCCCCTTGCGGTCTGGCGGCCGGGTGAAGCGCAGGGCGGGACGGTTCCCGATGCGTCGGGCCACGGTCTGGACGCCCAGGTGGCCGGCACGCTGACCCCCGCTGAGGGTCGCGCAGGCCCGGCGGGGAAGTTCGACGGCGAGAGCTACCTGCGGGTCGAGGAGCTCGAGCTCTTCAACCTCGCCAACGTCACCCTCGCCGCCTGGATCAACCCCGACACCGTCGAGGGGCGTCAAGGTCTGATCGGGAAGCGCTTCGCCGGGACCTCGGCGCCCTACGTCTTCTCCTTGTGGGATGGGGGGCTGGAGTTCGAGGCCACCGCCGCGGACGGGCAGTGGAGCTTCAACTTCCGCTCACCCGCCGCCGTTCCCGCCGGCCAATGGAGCCACGTCGCGGCGGTTGTCGAGCGCGGAACGGGTGTCGTGATCTACGTGGACGGCCAGGAGATCGCGCGCAAGGAGAATGCCGCGGAGCGCGTCATGAACTCCGAGCCCCTCATCATCGGCCGCGAGGCCTGGGCAGGCATCAACATGGTCCACGAGCCCTGTTTCTACCAGGGCCTCATCGAGGAAGTGAAGGTCTGGGGGCGGGCACTCACGCCGGAGGAGATCGGCGCCGAGGCGAGGTAGGGGGAACCCATGGACCGGCTCGCGCCGGGAGTGGAACTGCGGCCATACGACCCGGAGGCGCCCCGGATCTTCGCGCAGCTGGAGCGCGCGATCCGCGAAGCAGTGCCCCGCCCCCTCGCGGTGGAGCACGTCGGCAGCACGGCCGTCCCGGGGTTGGGGGGCAAGGGGATCGTCGACTGCCTCGTGATTGCCGACAGCCCTCCGGAAGCGAGCGAGGTCTGCGCGATCCTGCGGCGACAGGGCTTCAGCCACAGCGCGCACGAGCAACCCGAGGAGGACCGGTGGTTCGCCTCGGGCTCTCTGGACACTGAGGGCCACGGGGCGCTCCATGTACACGTCCACATCACCTACGCCGGCAGTCGGTGCGCCCGGGAGACGTTGGCCTTCAGGGACTACCTCCGGGAACACCCCGCGGACGCTGCCCGGTACTTCAGCCTCAAGCATGAGTGGCGAGCACGGGCGGGCACCAGCACGTCGCGCTACACCGAGCTGAAGACAGGATTCGTGGACGAGATCCTGCGACGAGCGCAGCCGCGAGGGCCCGCGCCCACCCCGGGGGCAGGTGGAGAGCCACCGGGGGAGCACAACAGCAAAGCTGGACGGGAGGGCCTGTCGATGTCACGCCTTCGCATCGCCCTGGTCGGTGCCGGGACGGGTCGCGGACAGAGCTGGATGTCGACGCTGAAGAAGCTCTCCGACCGCAGCGTGCTCTACGACTTCTGCGCGTTGTGTGATGTGATTCCGGGGAAGGCCCGGGAGAGCGCGGATCGGTGGGGCGTAGCGGGCTACGGCAACCTGCTGGAGATGCTCGACGGGTCGGGCCCTGACGTCGTCCTCAACGGCGCGCCGGGCGATGCGAACGTGATGGTGGTCGGGGTCTGCGCGCTGCGGGGCAAGCACGTGGTGACCGAGATCCCCCTCGCGCCTACATGCGGGCACGGGGACCTGCTGATCGAATCGTGCGCTACGCACGGTGTGGTGCTGGAGGTCGCGGAGCAGGTGTGGCTGTGGGCGCAGGAGCAGCTGAAGCGCAGGATCATCGCCGCCGGGTTGATCGGCGAGCCGCAGCACGCCCGCATGGTCTACTGCAACAAGGCCGACTACCACGGGATCAACGGCGTGCGGATGCTCTTCGGCGGCCGGCCGACGCGCGTGCTCGGCTACACGAAGGCCGTCACCGTTCCGGCCTTCGGCCATTACATCGACGACGGCCGGACCTTCGACCGCTGGGACCACGCCATCATTGAGTTCGACAACGGCATGACGTGCCTGTTCGAGAGCCCGCCGCGCGGCCGCATGGGCCCGCGCTGGGACCTCGAGGGCACGCTCGGGCAGCTCGTCGGCAGCGACCTGTACGTCGGCTCGCCCGACCGTTTCCGGCACTACCCGTTCATCACCGAGACGTCCACCGTCGACGGCGAGACCGTCTTCGACCACATGCGCGTGGACACCGACCCGCCCGTCGTCTTCGAGAGCCCGCACAAGGCCCTCGGCGCCGCCGACTACGACGAGGTCGCGCGCATGGACATCCTGCTTGGCTTCCATCGCGCGGTCACCACGGGCGACCCTCCGGTCTATGGCCCTCAGCAAGCGCGCACAGACATCGAGATACTCTCGGCGATGCGGGAGAGCCACGACCGAGGGAACGTGTGGGTCGATCTGCCGCTCACGGGGCCGACGCAGACGGAGCGCGCGATCGAGGCGAAGTTCGTGGAGGCGTACGGCGACCCGCGCGATCCCGAGAGCCTGGCCGACGCCAACTTCCGCCAGGGCGGCACGCGGTACTGGGTCGCGAACTGGGAGTAGGCGCTGCGCGGCATCTACCACGCCCCAAACCGGCCCTGGAACTCGTACCAACTGATCGTCGCCCAGTCGGGGCCGGTGTTGTCCACCGTGAGCCGATGGCGCCCGGCCGGAATGTCGAAGGTCAGCGTGCGATCGTACTCGCCCGCTGAGCCGTCATTCTCCCCGTCCAGGTCGGGCAAGTCCGCCGCTTGCCGCGTCTCCCCGTCGACGCCGAACCCGATCAGCGCGCCGCCGGAAGCAACCGCCTGCACGCGCACAAGTAGCCGCCCGGGGCCCTGGGCGTTGACCAGGAAGGTCGGCGGGTTGCGCAGGTGCGTGTGCAGACGCCCCTGCAGGAAGCCGTTGAGGTCGCCCGCGTTCTCCACCGCGCCGTCCGGACGCACAACGAACTCGCTGCGCACGGGGCGGGCCCAAGCGCGGGGCGGGACGATGCGCGCCGGGTCCCGCAGCTCCGTCAGGTCCACCGGCCCGGGGTACACCAGCTTCACGACCGTGTAGGCCTCGACGTGCGGGATCGTGACCCGCACCGCCGCGCCGCGTTGCTCGACCGCGACCTGCTGCGCGCCCGGCCGATCCGGTGAGACGGCCGTTGCCGAGGTCGGCGTCCCGCCCACGGGGACTTCGACCGTCACGTTCTCGCGCGCGGTCAGCTGCCCAGCCTGGAGTCGGCGGTTGATGGCGTGCAGCAGCAGCGTGTTCTCTCCGTCCACCCACGAGGCCGCGAGGGTCAGGTCGGCTTCCGGCGTGAGGAGCCGCTCGCTCCCGACGTATCGGGCCCGCAGGTACAGGTCGCGATTCGCCTGGTAGAAGGTCGTCTGGCGCGCGATCTCGCGCAGGGCCCCATCGCGGCCTGCGTCGCAGCCGAACGGCCCGAGGACCGGAAACGCGAAGAGGGCCCCGGCCGCGTAGATCTCGGCGCCCCGCACGCGCATCCACAGCTCCCGCTCCGAGGGCGGCAGCGCGAGCCACGGGAAGGGCGGGTCGCCGAAGCCCCAATCGTGGAAGAAGACAACCGGCACGCGCTTGCCCGCCAGCTCCTGCCCCCGAACCACCGTTGCGCGCCAGATGGGAAGCTGACTGTCGCTCAGATCGAGGCGCCCCTCCCGCGTGCTGAAGTTGCCCCACACGCCGAGGACCTGAAGGTCCACGTACTTCGCGAGGCCGTTGCCGCTGAGGTACACCGTGCGCCCCTGTTCGGTGGCGTAGGCGCGGATCCGCTCCGTGAGGCGCTTCCAGGCCCGGTCGTCGCGGAAGGCGCGGAACTGCCACCAGAGCGAGGCGAGGGGGTTCTTGTCCCCGGTCGGGTCGTCCTGCCATCCCTTCTGCCTCAGGAAAGCGCGGTAGTCGAAGGTGCGCATCGAGCCGTCGGGGTGTACCTCCCCGTCGGTCAGGTCGAGGCCCAGGCCGGCCCAACGCCCGTCGCCCGCCGCCCAGCCCTCGGTCTGCGGCGCATCCGCCAGGAGGTACGCGCGGAAGTCGGCCAACGAGTAGTCGTCGAAGCCCTCGTCTTGGCTGAGCGCCGCGGTGATCTCGTCCATGAAGAGGTAGTCGGCCCCGGCGTCGATCTGCTCCTTGCACCACCGGAAGAGGTAGTCGAGGTATGCCGGGTTGGAGAGCGTTCCGTGACGGATGCCCGGCGTATCCCACGCGTCGATGAGCCCCCCGTCAGCGCCGCGCGTCGCCATGTCCCTCCACTCCGCCTCGCTCAGCCCGTTCTCACCGTCGTAGAGCGCGCTGCACGTGATCCCGCCGCCGAAGAGGGCGCCCTGTTCGTGGATGCGAAGGGGGATGTCGCGCTGCCGGTCAAACGGCGGGGCCTGCGCCCACTTGAACCAGCCGCGAATCAGCACGTCCGAGCCTACCTTCCGCGCCAGCTCGACGCCATGGTCGCCGGACGTGTACTCGTTGATGGTGTAGACGGCCGCGTCGTTGATGTCGCGCACCGGCTCGGCGCGGCGGAGCTCGGCCGGGAAGTCCGGGAGAGCCTGCTTCCACTCGTCGGGCACGGCCTGCGCGAAGGGCACGAACCCCGCCGCCAGGGCCTTCCCGGCTTCCGCCAGGCGCTCCACCTGCGCCTCCTCGCCGCCATTCGCAATGGGCGCGAGCCACGCCCAGCGCACACCGTCGTTCACCGGCGCATACCCCGCGTAGAGGTAGGACGCGGCGGGCGTGTGACGCTGGAGAAAGGCGTGGCTGCCTGCCCAAGCTCCGGCGTAGTCCACGTATACGGCGCCCAGGGCTGTGCCCAGGCTCTCCGAGCGCACGATAAGGGCCGGATGCGCGGCGTTCAGCGCGGGTACGGTGTCGCCCGTCGGCCCCCAGGCCGAGACCCCCGCGTACGTTGGCTCCGGGCCAAGCCCGCCCATCAGGCCCTCGTGTCGACGGCCGGCCGTGTCCCAGAAGAGGTACCCATCCCACACATCGGGCGACAGACTCAGACGCGGCGGGCACCAGAGCGTCCCGGCGACCGGAAGCAGGACCCGCGCACCGATGAGCAAGCCCTCATCCGTGCACGCGTAGTTCAGCTCCATCACGCGGCCCTTCAGGGGGTCGATGACGGCTTGCTGGCCGATCCAGACGACTACGCCCTCGGTCCGCGCGGCCCACGTCGCCCGGGCAGCGCGCGGGCCAAACTCCTGCCCGTCCGCGACGAGGGCGAACGTCGGTGGGACCAGCTTCGCGCCGAGGGGGCGCCATTGCCCGTCGGCGCCCTTCAGCTCCAACCCAAACTCGGTGGTCTCCGGCCGCAACGTCACGCGGTAGGCATTGCCGGTGACCGTGTACCGCCCGCCTTCGGTCGAGACGGTCGGCGCGGCGACGGCCGGCAGCGCAGCGAGGCAGGGCCAGAGCAGGGCAACCATGGGACTCACTCCTGAGGGCAACGGTGCGTCAGGGTCTCCAGGTGAGGGCGGCGAGGTCCTTGGGGTCAACGCAGGGGTGGGCGATGGAGCTGGGCGACCACGGCCGACCAAGATCCCCGTGGACCCCGAAGCGGGTGCCACGTCAGCGTCGCTGGTGGGCGGCGGGGACGGCGGAGCTCGTCTCAGTAGGCGAGAGCCTCGTCCGCAATCGAGCCGATGACCCGTCCCGCCTCCTCCCGGCGGACCCTCTCCCGCGTAACGCAGCCGGCCAGGAAGTCGACGGCTCCTCGGCAGGCGCCAATCACTCGCCTCCGTTCCGACACACGGGCGTAGGGGACATCCCGCATGGCTGAGGCGACGGCGCTCAGAACTTCACTCCACCAGTCCGCCTTGCCATCGCGGGTCGGATCGGACAACGCGTGGGCAAGGAGGGCCGTTGTCTGGCGGGCCTCATCCCAACGCAGCGCCGTGCGGGCGGCAAGCCCTTCGTGGACGAGCCGCAACGCTGTCTGCTCGGTGCCGTCCGAGGCTGCCGCGAGACAGTCTCGAACGACATCCGCGAGGCCGCCGTGTGGGTGGGTCACGTAGACGTCCGCTCCCGCCACCCAGCCTCCCATGTCGGGCCTGGGCGCGAACGCCGAGAGGTCGACGGTGTGAACCCACCGGGGGAGAGCCCACTCATGCTCACCAAGTCCCAGGGTGCGGGATGCGATGGTGTCGCGCCCCCCGGCTGGCTCGCGTGCAACACGTCCGGCGCGAGCGACGTATCGTCGGAGGTCGCGGGGCACCGTCGGGTCGCTGAGGCACAGCCCCGAAATGGGCGGAGTCAGCGGGAGGACGGGACCCAGGTTGCGGCTGAAGTACCGCAGGAGAGGTTGACCGAGGGGCTGCGCGATGTAGGCCGCATCGACGCCCGTCACGCCGGGCAGCGACCGGAGACCCGCGATCATGCGGAACACCCTCATGTCCAGGTCGTAGAAGCTCCGGCCGTCGTATGCAGGCGTGTCATAGGCGGCCCCCAACCTCCGTACGTCGTCCGCGTACCGCTCCGCCATCGCGCCCGACCCGACAGGCCTGAGCCCGTCCCGCCCTTCGGCCTGCTCCGCCACAGCCGCAGCGAATTCCGCGGAGAACACGGGAAGGGCCGACCATCGCTGGACCAGGTCCTGGTAGGCGACACCGGTGAATGCCGCGAGCCACTTCAGGTGGAAGGTGTCCTCTCGCGGGCTTCGGGCGGGGTAGATGGCGGCATCCACGATCCGACCGCTGCGGTCCGCCAGCGGTGTCGCCAACTCCTTGCCCCCCGCGGCGCAGCAAGCCAACATCGGTTGGCGCCAGCGATGCAGGATGGTCCACAGGTACCCGTGCATCTGTTCGCACATGGTGGGGAAGGCGTCGCCGCACTCGGCCATCGGGCAACATGCGCAACGCTTCCCCCGCTCCCGCACGTCGGAGAGACGGAACGCCTTCGGCCCACCCCCGCGTTTCATTGCCGTTCTCAATCCCATGCGGTCCTCATGGCCCTCCCTCCATGCGGCGACCATTCCGCAACCGCGTAGTCGTCAGCCCCTGGGGCGCCTACTGGTCGCCCGGTCCAGGGCGCGCGGCTTGTCCGCCAAGGCCCAGAGTTTGCGTTCGTGGAACGGCGGCGTCGACATGGCAAAGGGAAGCTGTACCGCGGCAAACTCCCGTTCGATCGTCCGCTTCATCCGCTCGTCACCCATGACGCTCATGTCCGCCAGAACCACACTCCGGGAATCGCGCAAGTGCCCCCATTGTCGGAGGTAGTCCTTCACAGCCTCCTCGCCGAGGCTTCGAGACAAGTCAAGCCCTGGGCGCCCAACCAACGCGTCGGTGGCTCGTTCAGACAGCTCCGTGAGCTTCTCGATCCGAGCGTGTTCGCAGACCCGTTGCGCCAGCGACGGCGCCTCACCGATGCAGGCGTACTGGAGTGGCAGGAGTCGCCCGTTCCGGTCGTGCAGTGGCCCGAAGCAGCCGAGTACGCAGGACTCACAGACGATGGACGCCCCCAAGGCAATCGCAGGCGCCGGCCGCCGAGTCCCGTGTTCGCCCTCGAACCAGCCGCCAGGGGCGATCAGACGTTCGAACTCACGGATCGTCTCGGCGACTGCCCTCGAGGCTCGAACGGCCGGGCCTCCACGGCCCGGTGACTCATCGTCACCAGGCACCGTGCTCCTCGGAACGAACAGCGCCAACCCCCCGTCACCGAGGAACTTCTCGACGACGCCGCCTTGGCTCAGTACACAGTCGCGGAAAACCCGGAAGAGCTTCTCGACCAGAGCCCGGAACAGGAGCGGGCGCAGTTCCTTGATGAGCTGCGTGCTGTTCCGAAGGTCGGCAAAGACGATCACTGCACGCTGAAGGTGCCTCGCGTACGAGGGGTCGAGGCGGATCCGCTCGTACACTCTCTCGTGTCGGCGGGCATCGTAACCGAACTGCAGTGGAAGCATGCCCTCCGGGGGGGCGGTTCGTCTCCCCGCCATCGTGCGGACCACTCCTATGGGCGCCGGCCAGTCGCGGCCGGGACGAGAGGCCTCCGGCGAATACGTGCGCCTGCAGGTGCGCTTCGCCGTGGCGAAGGCCTGCACCTTCCCCCGGCGAGTGACGGCCACGTGCGGGTCGCGGACCCTCCGATGCCCTGGAAGGGGGGCCAGTACGCATGACGGAAGTCGGTCGATGAGCAGACGGTTGCGCGGCTTGTGGCCCCCGGAGTCCCGCAGGTATGGCGGGATAGTACGCAAGAGGGCACGCTTTGTCAAGCGGGCGGTCCGCCCGATCAACGGGGACCCAGCCGGCGGGCCGGCAATCAGTGGCACCCGGTGAACGGGCCACGACTGGGCGTCGAAGAGGTCGGACCATGCGGAGAGGAACTTCGAGCAGTCGGCGTGACTGAAGGGCCCCGTCGGGGACGCGGAGCGCCCGCCTCTGCCAACCACGGATGCAGCGCACCCGCGTACCACCTTGAATCACCCTGCTCTCCGGATACGGAGCCACACCTCCCTTCACTACACTCAACGCACACCGCTGCGGTCGTGCTCCGGGTCCGGGGTGCCCGACGCGTGCGCCATGTCACGGACGGCTCACGTTCGCACGGGACGCTGGCGGGTCTTGGCGTGTACGCCTCGAGGTCCCGGTCGCTGCGGCATGGGGGGCGCCGAGCAGCGTGAGCAGTCGGCAGGCAACCAGCGCTAGAGCGCTGGAGCACCGCGTGCCGTGGCCGTCGTCCACCACGCGGGTGTGGGCAGGAGGCTCCCCGACAGCAGACGAACCTACGACTGCCCCTTCACGGAGGTACGAACGCGGAGCATGTCCAGGATCAACGTCCTCGACGACAACACAGCGAACCGCATTGCGGCCGGGGAGGTGGTGGAGCGTCCGGCGAGCGCGGTGAAGGAGCTGGTCGAGAACGCCATCGATGCGGGCGCGAAGCGCATTACCGTGGAGCTGGGCGAGGGCGGGAAGCAGCTTGTCTGCGTGACCGACGACGGCTGCGGGATGGACGCGGATGATGCGCTGCTGTGCCTGCAGCGCTTCGCAACGAGCAAGATCGCCTCGGCGGCGGACCTGGCGGAGATCGGCACCCTCGGCTTCCGCGGCGAGGCGATGCCGAGCATCGCGGCGGTCAGCCGGCTGCGGCTGACGACGCGCGAGCACGACGCCGAGGCCGGGACGGAGGTGACCGTCAACGGCGGCGTGGTGGCCGATGTGCGCGCGGTCGGGTGCCCGCCGGGGACGATGGTGGAGGTGCGCGACCTCTTCTTCAATACGCCTGCGCGGCTGAAGTTCCTGAAGGTCACCAACACCGAGCGCGGGCACTGCATCGACTGGGTCCAGCGCCTGGCGCTCGCGCATCCGGACATCGCCTTCCGGGTCATCCACGACGCGTCCACGTGCTTCGTCGCTCCCGCGACCGGCGACATGCTGCCGATCCTGGCGATCATGTACGGCAGTTCGGCCAGCCGTGACTTCCTGCCCGTGCGCTATGAATCGCCCGACATCCGGATCGCGGGGTATCTCTCCAGTCCGCGCCTCACCCGCGCCAACCGGACCCACCAGCACTTCTTCATCAACGGCCGCCTCGTCCGCAGCCGGATGATGAGCCACGGACTGACCCGCGCTTACGGCGGGCTGCTGCCGACCGGCCGCCAGCCGATCTGCGCCATCACGATCGACATCGTCCCTCGCCTGGTCGATCCGAACGCGCACCCCACCAAGATCGAGGTGCGGTTCAGCCGTCCGTGGGAGGTGCACCATCTCCTGGAACAGGCGGTCGTTGAGACCCTCCGCGCCGCGAGCTTGATCGGCGAGGCGAGCTTCCGGCGCGCGACCCTCACGGCGGACGACGACTGGGACCTCCGGGTGGGCCAGGAGCGCGCCGTGCCTGCCGGCGAGCGCGAGGCGGGCGCGACCCGCCCGCCCCTGCCGAAAGTCGGGGAAGACGGCGCGCGGACGAACTGGCGGCCCAGCCCCTTCGCCGACGTCGTCGACGAGCACGAGGAGGGCCTGGAGGTGCACGGCAGTGAGCCGGTCTCCGCGCCGCCCGCGGCACCTCGCCCTCTGCCCGTGCAGGAGGGCCCCCGGTACCGGTTCGAGGGGGCGCGTGTGCTGGGGCAGCTCTGGAGCACGTATATCCTCGCCGAGGCCCCTGAGGCTCTGCTCCTCATCAGCCAGCACCGAGCCTCGGAGATCGCGCTGGCCGAACGGTTGCGCAACCGCGACGGCGGGCGACTGGGGCGCTCGCAGCAGCTGATCGTGCCCGTCTCGGTGGAGCTGCCGCCGAAGGAGTCGGGCGCGGTCGGGGAGAGCCTGGAGGTGTTCCTGAACCTCGGCTTCGAGCTGGAGCCGTTCGGCAAGTTGGCGTGGCTGATCCGCGCGATCCCGGCCTTCCTGGAGGGGCGCAACTACGAGGAGGTCTTCCGCGGCCTCGCCGAGCAGTTGGCCGACGATGATGTTCCGCCCGGCCTGGAGCAGCGCCTCGATCTCGCCGTGGCAACCGCCGCCTGCCGGGCGGCCGTGAGAGCCGGCGAGCGGCTCAGCCTGCAGGAGATGGAGGGCCTCCTGGCGGCGCTCGCCGCCGCGGGCTCGCCCGGGCTCTGTCCCCACGGCGATCCGGTCGTCATCGCCCTGCGCCGCGAGGAACTCGACCGCCGATTCGAGAGATAGCCGATGGCGGACCGCAAGCCGTGGCGAACCGTTACTCAATCGGCTTCCGACAGGGGCAATCGGGGAGGTCCTCGGCTCGAGCGATGGCGGCGAGGAGGACCCGCTCCAGGGCCGGCAGGCGCCGCTCCATGAGCTCGCCGACCTCGCGATGGCTCGGCGGCTCATCCGCCAGGCCTGCGCCAAGGTTCGTGACGAGACAGAGCGTGGCGTAGCAGAGGCCGACTTCCCGCGCCAGGACCACCTCGGGCACGCCCGTCATCCCCACCACGTCCGCGCCCCACCGCCCGAAGAGCCGCACCTCGGCAGCCGTCTCGAAGCGCGGGCCCTCGGCGCACAGGTACGTGCCGCCCTCGACGCAGCTCTCCCCCGCCTCCGCGGCGCCGTCCCTCAGCCACCGGCGCACGTTGGCGCAGTACGGCTCGGTCACGTTGACGTGCTTCACCCCGTGGGCGTCGTCGCCGTCGTAGAAGGTCGCGGGACGCGCCTTGGTGAGGTCGAGGAACTGATCGGCCGTCATCAGGGCGCCCGGCGGCAGATCGACTCGCAGCGAGCCGACCGCGTTGGTGGCGATGACGGCCGAACAGCCCAGCTGCTTGAGCGCGGCGACGTTGGCCCGGTAGTTGATCCGGTGGGGGGGGATGGCGTGACCGGAGCCGTGGCGCGCGAGGAAACAGACCTCCTGCCCGGCCAGCTCCGCGCGCCGCACCTCCGCAACGCCCCAACGCGTGGGCACGGTCTCCCCCGGCCCCTCCGGCGCGCCGGCGAGCCGATAGACCCCGGTTCCCCCCATGACGGCGAGACGCATGGGCGTGGTGAGGGGACGTTGCCTCGGGCTCGCCGCGCAGTTGATCCGCCGCGGGCGAGACCCGGCAGCGCCCACGATCCCCCGATCGTCAAGCTCTTACCCCAGGTCGATCGAGACCTCGCCGGCGGCCTTGCGGACGGTCACGAGCAGCAGGCCCAGGGACGCCTCCGCCTTGGCGGAGACCACCAGGCAGGAGCCCTCGCCGACGCTCGAGGCGACGACATACCCGCCCTCCGCCTGAACGAGAAGCTGTTGGGCGGCGCCCTGCCCCACGTCGGCGGCCATGCGGACCGCGCGGCCGACGATGTCGGTGGCCATGGCGGCCAGCGCTTCGGCGTCGACACCCGCAGCGGTGTCCTCGTGGACGGGCAGGCCGTCAGAGGACGCGATGACGGCGGCAGTGATGTCGGGGTTGCGCTGTCTCAGTTGCTGTAGGACCGACTGGGCGTCTGCCAATCTCCTCACCTCGTGGGGGCGGGCCCCGAGCCCGCCGGTGATTCGCCCGAACGACTCACGTCACGGCCCGGCGCTCGTCATGGCGCTTCAGGGCGCGCATGAGCACGGAGACGGCGCTCTCGGCGAGGGGCGGCTTGGCCTCGACCGCCTCCGCCCGGAAGGCGTACGTGCCGGTCTCCCACCCCACCAACTCCGCGATGGCCTCCTCGCCGGTTGCGTTGCCGGCGACCGCCCCCACGATCTTCCCCTCGTGGAAGGCCAGTTGTCCCCATCGGATGCCCGAGACGATCCGGAGCACGCCCGTCTGGCGCTCGGCCTCGAGGGCCTGGATCACTCCGGCAATGCTGATCGCGCCCAAGGAGCCCATCAGTCCCAGGCCCGCCGAGACCGACGACGCCGCTTCGGCGCCGGTGATGCGCTCCAGGATGCCGCTAACCGTGGCGAACAGCTCCGGGAAGGCAAAGGGTTTGCCGAGATAGGCGTGCGCGCCGAGCCGCAGGCCCTCGACGCGCTCCTTCAGCCCGGTCTTCGCAGTCAGGAAGAGGAACGGCGTGTGTCGCAGCTCCGGATCGGCGAGCAACCGGCGCACCGTCTCGAAGCCGTCGATACCGGGCAGCGCGACCTCCAGGCAGACGAGGTCCGGCTTGCGCTCCCGGGCGAGGGCGAGTGCCTCCTCGCCGCTGGCGGCCGGTAGCACGTCATAGCCCTCGCCCGCCAGGCCGCTCACGATGAGGTCCCGCACTTCGTCATCGCCATCTACGGCCAGTATCTTCCGCGCCATGAAGGGGGCCTGTCAACCCTGGCAATCCCGGCCCGTCGGCTACCCCGGCCGGCGGCCCGTCTGCGAGGCGACGATCCACCCGGCTGCCAGCCCGGCGCCGGCCGCCACGCCCGTCCGCAGCAGCGCCCGGCGATCCGCGCGCAGCGTCCGTCCGAGCAGGAACCCCATTGCGAACAGCCCCATCCCGCCCGCAATCGCCACGCGTCCACCGCGCGACTGCAGCCATTCCCCGAGCGCTCCCTCGCCCCCCAGACCCTCGACCACGTTGCGAGCCGTCTCTCTTACCACCGAGCGGGCGGCCCCCGGCGCCTCCGCGCAGAAGCGCTCCAACAGCACGCGCACCTCGTCACTCCGCGGGCTCACTGCTCTCCTCCGTTCGACCCTTCGACTTCCGCCGGAACCCCAACCAGCCCGTCACTGCCGCCGCCACGAAGAAGCCCGCCGCCACCAGCAAGCAGACCCACCACTGAGATTCGGCCGGCGCCCTGCCCACCAGCAGGCCGACCGCGACCCCGAGAAACACCAGTCCTACGCCCGCCGCGGCCAGGAGCAGCCCGGCAACGATCAGCATCCGCACCGCAGTCGAGCTCGCCGAGCGGATGGGCGCACTGAGCCGCTCGCCGGCCAGCGCGGCCGCCTGCTCGATCAGCTCGACCGTCAGATCCGAGAACGACCGCTCGCCCGCCCGTGCCGGGCCCTCGTCGGTCATCGGCCGCGCCCTCGGCTCCGAAACAGCAGCTCCGTCAAGGCGAACCCGGCCCCGATCGCCGCGCCTCCCAGCGCCGCAATCCACCACTTGTCCAAAAGGCACGTCACGTTGCCCTCGACGCGCTCCGCCTGGAGAACCCCGCAGCGGATCTCGCTTCCGGTCACCGTCTCGGCCACAATCGTGCCGGCGGCGGAGTCCTCCAGCGCCACGGTCACCGCCCGCAGGGCAACGGTCGCCGAATCGGTCACCTCCACTGAATCAGCCTGCACCGTTAGGGCCGCTGACTGCCGGAGGCCCGTGTGCTCGGCCACGATCGACCCCACGCAGGACTGCTCCAGCGCAGCCGAAGTGGCGATCACCTTGCCCACAACCGACTGGGCCACGTTCGCGTCCTGGCAGCGAACCTCCTCGAGGTGCGCCGGAGCGTCGGTCTGTGCCGGGTTCTCGCCCATCGCCATGTCCCCCTTTTGGCCCCGTCCTGTAGGCCCCAGTCTGCCCAGTCTGAGTCTACCACACCGCGCCGAGGCCTGTCGATGGTCTTGGGGCGCCGGCTGCCCACAAGGGCAACGGCAACCGATCGCCGAATGAGTGGCTGTCCGGGCCGCTTCCACGCGCGCTCGGAGCACGCCCGAGGCCTCCGCGCGGCCTCGTGGCGAACGAGGTGCGCTGATGAGAGCTGCCGTCGCCGAGGAGCCGGACCGGCTCGTAGTGCGCGAGGTGCTCGAGCCGGTCACGGGGGAGTACGATTGCCTCTGTGTCGGGCTCTACGGCGCCACCTGCAGCGGCACCGATCTCCACCTGCTGAGCGGCCATCCGCTGTTCGGCATCAGGTTCCCGACGATCCTGGGCCACGAGAGCATCGGCCGCGTAGTCGCCTGCGGCCCCAAGGTGCGTCACTTCCGTCCGGGAGACCTCGTGACGCGCATGGTGAACCGCTCCACGCCCGATCTGCGTGTGCACTGGGGCGGCTACGCCGAACGCGGTCTCGTGCAGGATTGGCGCGCCATGCAGGAGGACGGCGCCACGCCGGAGTTCACGGGCATTCACTGGGTTCTGCCCCCCGACTTCGACCCCGCCGCGAGCACGATGATCATCACCTGGCGCGAGACCTTCAGCTTCCTCACCCGCATCGGCGTGGGGCCTGGAGACAAGGTGCTGGTCATCGGCACCGGCGGCAATGGACTGGCCTTCACG
>VGFB01000011.1 GCA_016869015.1 Armatimonadota bacterium | reverse complement strand
CAGGTAAGCGTTCGAATCCCTCTCCCTCCGCCAGTCTTCTGATCGCTTCGTCTGGTGCTCTCCCCGATGCCCTGCCCGAGGTGCTTGATCCCCTGTGGTCACGGGACGTCTGCTTCCTCCTCGGTCCCGGCCGACTGGAACGCGACCGACACCCCCGGGGCACAGGGGGACGTCTCGGGACGGGGAGGAGGTCTTGGGGCTTTCGAGGGCGAATGGACCCGTTCCGGGGGACATGGGTCATCTGCTACGCACCAGGTCTTCCCGGTCGCTGGCATCGCCGTCAGGCGAAGGGCAGGGAAACCGGGCAGCCCGTCTGCGGCCCCCGGGGCTCCATCAATGGCGCCCCCGCACGGGGAGCGCTCGAAGGGGACCTGCGGGCCCTCATCTGTCTGGCAGTTCGCCGGGGCCCTGGTCCCGGCTGTCGCGCGTGGCCTGATCACACACCACACAAAGGGAAGGGAAGAGAACATGCGGTTCGTGTGCCTGATCGTCGTAGCCGTAAGCATGGTGCTTGCCAGTGGAGCCTACGCCCAGGTAGGCGCCGCGGATGCAGTCTCGCTAGGCATGGGCGGGGTCGTCCTGGCTACGCCCAACGGGCCGGTCGCCTCAACCGTCGCGCCGCTCGGGTTCTGGAACTCGACGGGCGAGGGCTTCAGCTTCGCCCGCGAGACCCTGATGGTCCCCGATGACGTCCGTGAAGCCGTGGCGTCGGGGTCCACCGACGGCCTGCCGCGCCAGATCGTCCGGGTCACCGGCGGCTACGGGCGCGATGGCCTCGGTGACGGGTTCGGCCTCGTGGGCGGGTCCCTGTTGGACCTTCCGTCCTCCACGCAGTTCAGCCTGGGCATGGCCACCACGGGCGGGGGCCCCAGCGTCTACGCCGTCTCCTTGGCCAAGCCCCTCTGCGACAGCGACTTCCGCGCCGGGATCAGCCTCCTCCACAATGACGACCGGGACGTCACCACGATCACCCCCAGCGTGGCCTGGGACACCACGGTCGGCGGTGGCCGCGGCCTGCGTCTCGCACTCCAGTGGCGGGATGCGATGAACCAGCACGACAATGGTCTGGATTTCGGCGTCGCGTGGCAGGCCACGTCGCGCCTGCTGGTGGCGGCGGACGTGCTCGACCTCGCCGGTGAGGACGACGTGCTGGTCAACGGCGGCGTCGAGTACGGCTTCGGTCCGTTCGGCAACGCCGCCCATCGCTGGGCGTTGCGCGTCGGCGCCATGGATAGCGGCGACGGCCACGACATCACGGCGGGCGCCGGCTGCCGCATCTCCGACGACTGGCAGGTCGATGTGGGCTGGGCGAACACCGAGCCCGACTCGAGCTGGCTGGCCACCGTCGGGACGAGCTTCTAGGGCGGGGCCTGACCTACCCGCTAAGACGGTACGACTCACAGTCTCATGGATGCAGTGTGTTCAGCCCTGCCCCACGGGGAGGCGTAGCCGACCCTCGGGGCAGGGCTGAATCGCCTCGGGCGCCGGGGCCCGACGGGCCAACGTGCCGTGATGGCCGAGCGGTCTATGGCGGCGGTCTTGAAAACCGTTAGGTGAAAGCCTCGGGGGTTCGACTCCCTCTCCTTCCGCCAGGTGGTGTCCTTCAGCGGTCCTCCCGGTTCCCCCGTAGGGCTCCAAGGCGCAGTAGCACGCCCCTGCGGCCGACTCTGGGCATGGTTCAGCGGATTCCGGCTTCGCCACAGCCGCGCTACACGGTGGTCCAGGGGGGCGGGTTGGCGTAGAAGAGGACCTTCAGCTCGGGGAACTGCTGCTTGAGGTCGCGGGCGAAGTGCTCGAGGCCCGGGTTCTCGCTGGTCGCGTGGCTGGTCTCGATCAGCGGGACGTCGGCATCGATGGCGAACCGCATCCCGTAGTCGTCCGCCTCCCCGGCAATGAACACGTCCGGATCGTGGGCCAGCAGGCTCTGCATGAAGGAGGTGTTGAGGCTCAAGCCCAGGCCGCCCCAAGGCGCGCCGATGCGGTGCACGACTCGATCGAGGTCCCCCGTCACGCGCACATGGGCCAGCCCCGTCCGCTCCTTCACCCGCTCGGCGAGTTGCCGCACCGGGAGGGGCTCGACCTCGAAGATGCGGATGTAGCCCTCCTTCACGACCGGCTCCGGCAGCCCCAACTGGTGTCCGAAGTCGTCGAGGATCGCGTAGCGGTCCAGCATCCCGTGCGCCCGGTAGACGGTGATGCCGTGGCTGCCAAGCAGCGACAGGCGCCGGACGTTGGGGCGCCACCAGAGGCGACTGACGGCGTTCGGATCGCGGAATTCGTAGGGGAAGGTCAGCTCCTCGTGGCAGACGACGAGGTTGCAGTCACCGGCAGCCGCCGTCTCGATAGCCTCCACCGTCGCCATCCAGCAGACCAGTACCCCGGTCACCTCGACGGTGGGCTCACCGAACCGGAATCCCTCCTCGGGGCCCATCCCCGGCGACAGGCTCTCGACAAACGCCGCGATCCCGGTGGCCTTCACGCGGCAGACCTCCTTGCCCGGCTCGGGTGCTACGCCGCCTGCGCCGCCTGAGCGCGCACGTACTCGGCGATCTGCGCCATCTCGTTCCTGAACTGCTCGTAGTCAACCTGCATGCCGTTCAGGTAGGCGCTCCAGCCCGCCGACGACTTCGCGTAATGCACCGCGTCCTCGATCTCCTCCTCCGTCGCGCCGTTCAGCCGCGCTGCCTCCGTGTGGAACAGCGCGCAGTAGCGGCACTTGGAGACCGCCGCGATGCCCAAGCCGATCAGCTCCCGGTACTTGTTGGGCACCGGCCCTTCCTCGAACTGCACGCGCTTCATCAGCTCCCACTCCAGCTCTAGCGTCGAGTCGGGAATCTGCTTGATGAAGCTCGGGACCAGCCCGAACATCCCCTCGATGTCGCGGTAGACCTCTTCGCGTGTCATGGGAGTCAACCCCTTTCGCCTGGCTACCCGGATGCGGTCTCCCGGTGTCGACCGATTAGGGCCCTAACACCGTCCCCAACCTCGACGCCTCATGCGAGGGAGGACAAACTAAATACTATTGACAATAGTAGAAAAAGGCGCATAATGTGGAGTGGGTGCAGATGCGACACGGAGGTGGCGGGAGATGAGCGGCAGTCCCTTCGGTCTGCTGGCTTCAGGCCTCTTCGCCTTGGGCCAGACCCCTGTCCAGGCTCCCCTCGACACATACGACAATGCGTGGGTCGTGATCGGCCCGGTTTCCGTGGGCCCGGACGAGGCCGTACAGAGCCTCGTGGCGGTCGGCCCGATCACCATCGCCGGCAACGTCTTCGGAGACGTGGTCAGCGTCGGCGGCAAGGTGACCATCGCCCCAACGGCGCTGGTCGCCGGGAACGTGACGGCGCTCTGCGGCTACGTGGAGGTCGCAGAGGGCGCGAAGGTGCTCGGGACAGTCCGCGCCAATGAGCTTGCTCTGGTGCGCGTCACGCCGCTGACGCCGGCGGCGCCGGCGGAGGCGGCGCTGATCCTGGGGGACCACGAGTTCATCGACCCGCGGTTGCGCCAGGCCATTGTGATCGGAGGCAACGCGCTGGTGAGGGCGACCTCGGGCCTGACCGAGATCATCGCCCTCGGGGGCGATGTGCGCATCGAGGCCGGCCCGCAGGTGAGTGCCGCGCGGGTGTTCGGCGGGCAGCTGACCCGGGTCGCGCCTCGGCCGGAGGCCCAGGACGAGCGTGCGGAGCCGATGCGCCTGCGGTTCGGCGGCCGACTCGCGGCTGAGAGCTCCGCGGTCGCTCGCCTCACCTCCAGCTTCGAGCGAGATCGAGAGAACCTGAAGCTCGCGGCCTTCTCGGAGCGCTCGAACACCGGCGAGGCGCATCTGGCCGCCTTCGCGCCCTCATCCCGCGTCGAGCTGACCCTCGCGGTGAAGCAGGCCAACCGATCTCCCCTGTCGGCCGGGCAGCAGCCGGGTCAGTGGCTGCAGTTCGGAGAGGGGTGGGCGTCCTGGCCCAAGCGGTCGCTGGACGTCCCCGCCGACGCCGACCCGTTGCTGCAGCAGTCGGCGGCTCTGGGCGTCGCGCTGCGGATCGACGCGACCATCGAGACACCGGGCGAACCTCGCCGCAACCTCGCCCAACGAACGCTGACGCTGGGGATCCCGGCGGATGCGGAGGGGTTGCTGGAGTATCGCGACAGACGGTAGCCGACAAGGCCTCAGAGGCAAAGCGAGGGGATGGCGATGATCTGCAGACTCAGACAGGCTTGGCCGGCGGCCCTGGTGTTTGCGGTTGTGGCGGCGACCGGGCCGGAGGGGCACGCGCAACTTGGGCCGATGGATGTGGTGAACCGGCCGCTTTGGCTGGCGGTCGGCCCGATGGTGGTCGAGGCCGGCGAGGAGGCGCCGGAGCTGGTGGCCCTCGGAGCGGTGACCGTCGCGGGCACGGTGCACGGCGACGTCACCAGCTTCGGCGGAGGAATCGTGCTGGAGCCCACCGCAGTCGTCGAGGGCGATGTGACGGCCGTGTGTGCGCCCGTTGAGCGGCGTGACGGGGCCACTGTGCTCGGGGAAGTCCGCGCGGATCAGCTCCCGGAGACGGCCGTCACGGAGGTCGGTCCGAGGCGACCGGACACGGTCGCGCTCGTGGTGGGGAGTCACGAGCTGACGGGCGCCGAGCGGAGGGTGGTGGTGGTGCTCGGAGGCGATCTTACGGTCCGCGCCGGTGCCGAGGTGCCCGAGATAGTGGCTCTCGGGGGCTCGGTGCGGGTCGAGGCGGGCGCGACGGTCGGTGCGGTGCGAGTCATTGGGGGCGAGGTTCGGCGCGCCGAGGCAACCGACGTGGCGCATGAGGTCATCGCCCCGGCCTGGCTTCGTCTTCCCGGCGTGGAGGCTCCGGGTGCCGGGCCGCCGGCGGGGGCGGCGGTCGGAGCGTGGACCACCATGACCTCCCCCACCTTGGAGCGGACCACGCCGAACCTGCACCTGAGTCTGGGCGGCGGCGAGCACCAGAACGCCTACGCCATTGCGCGCGCAGGACCCACAACCTGCCTCGTCGAGTTGACCCTTCAGGCGCGAGCCGTTCCGCGGTACCCCGAACCCGGCCCACCGCAGCGAGGCGGGGGTCTGGCCGGCTGGTGGCCTCAGCAACCGATCACGGTCTCCCGCGACCGGGACCCCCGCTACCAGCGCGCGACGGCCGTCGGGGCCGCGCTCGCAATCATGCTCACGATCACCGAAAAGGAGCCGGATGGCCAGCAGCGGATCCAAGGCGGGCTGCAGCTCGCCGTTCCCGCAGACGCTCGCGTGCTGGCGACCCGGGGCGGGACGGGCGGCGTCGGCGGAGGGCTCGGTGGCGGCTTGGGCGGCCGCGGCACGTACTGACCTCGACCGCCCCGGCAGCAGCTCGCGGTGGCGCCTTGTGGGCGCGAGGGGCCGCGCCCCGGCCTTGGGTCCGCGAGGGCCCGCTACTCCTCGATCACGAACACCGGGTCCCACGTCACCTCGATGGAGCCCTCGGCCGCAATCGCCCGGCCGAACATGTCCTCGACGCGCGTGCCGGCGGGCAGGTCGTAGGGGATGGTCTGCCCCTGCTCGGCAGTGAAGAGGATCGTGACCGAGTCCCCGTCGTCCGCGTACTTCGTGCGCCACAGGCCCTCGGGCGTCACCTCCTGCTCCGCGAGGGTCTTGCCGCGCAGGCTCGCGATGAGATGGGCGTAAGCGACATAGCCGGGCTTGGGTGCCAGCAGGAAGTCCTGGTGGTGGACGATTCCGAAGTTGTTCTCGTTGTAGTTGAGGTTCAGACCGTCGTCTTTGAAGTCGTACCACACCACGCCCTGGGCGCCGGTGGTCAGCGCGGCCACCATCATGCGCACGAGGCAGCGCGCCTGGTGCAGGAAGCCGCTGCCGCTGGCCCCCATGTGCGTCGGCCAACCGATCTCGGTGATCCACAGCGGAACCGGCCTGCCCGCGGCGTCCCCGGCCGCCTCCGTCGCGGTCTGCAGATGGGTCCGTAGCCACGGTCCCGCGAGGTTGGGGTAATGGTAGGGATGGATGGAGTAGGCGTCCATCCCGGCCCCGGCGCCGTCGGCCATCATCTGGGGGAAGGCCTTCCAGTCCCACTCACCGCCGATGCCGATGATCGTCGCGTCCGGGTTCTCGGCGCGGATCGCGGTGGCGGCCTCGCGGAAGAGCGGCGCGTACCCCTCGGCCGGCCCCGGCTTGCCCATCCCGCAGCCGCCGCACCACTCGTTCCAGACCTCGATCAGGTTCAGGTGCGGTTGCAGCTCCCGCGCCAGGAGCGCCGCGTACCGCGCAAAGCCCGCTCGCGCCTCGGGCGAGAGGGGGAAGCCGCCCTCGTCGTAGTGGCGGTTCGCGTAGTCGGCGATGATGAGGGGCTCGAGGCCGTGCCGCGCGCCCTCCTCGATGTACTCGCGACACCAGTCGGGGATGGCGAGCGTGCCCTTCTCGGGCTCGCAGGCGCCCCAGGAGATCTCATCCCGGTAGACCCGGATGCCCGCCCGGGCGATCATCGGCATGACCGACAGCGGCCAGCGCTGGCCGAAGTGGGTACAGACCGAGAACTGCCGGTCCTCCTCCGTCGGCTCCAGCGATGGCAGCACCGCGAAGCGGAAGTCGGCCCACGGGGCGGTTGGGGAGTCCTCCTGCCCGGCGATGCGAAGCTGCAGATCGTAGGCCCCCGGCGCGTCGGGAGTGATGGACAACGGCGTGGGCGCGCCGTTGCGCAGCGGCGCGGTCAGCTCCTGCACAACCCGGCCGAAGGGATCGAAGAGGCGGGCAGAGAGCCCCGGGGCATCGGCCTGCACGGCCAGCTCCACGACCTGCCCGGGCTCGTAGACGAGGAGGGTGCGGTCGCGAGGGATGAACGTGCGAATCCCGTGCGGCTGCAGGACGCCCTCGACCGAGTGGAGCGTGCAGAGCTCGGCGATCGTCAGCTCGCCCTGCGCCTTGAAGCCGCCGCCCAGCTTGTCAAACAGGATCGACGCGATGCGGAAGGGCGGGTCGAGCACGCCATTGTCGTCGCCGCCCCAGTGACCCCCGGCCACCAGCGGGGCGATGCCGAGCGTCCACTCGCCCGGGATCAGGGCGCCGAAGTCGAACTGATGGGTCTCGCCCGAGACGTCGACGATGCGGACGCGCGCAGGCAGCGGGTCTGCGCCGCCCTTCATCCAGAGCCCGAGCGCCTGGGTGCCCTCTTCCAGGGGCAAGTTGCCGCCGAGGTCGATATACTCCAGGCGATCCGGACCCGCGAACTCGTAGGCGACCCTCAGCCCGCCCTGCCCGGCTTCCCGGCCCTCGCCGGCTTCCACCGTGGCAGTGGCGCTCTGCCCGTGGGTCAGGCCTTGCCACGCGGCCGGGTCATCGAGCGGGTCGAGCAGGTCGCCCAGCTCGTACGTCTGGGCGATATCTCGCCGCGTGGGCGGGGTCCTGATCTCCTGCCAGTCCTGAGCCACGCCGGGTAGGGCCATGAGGATGCTCCAGAGCACGGGATGCATGGGGGCGCCTCTTCGAGGTAGGGTACGGGGTGGTTCCCCGACCGGGGCGAGCGCCCTCCCGAAGGAGGGTCTCGGGTCGGCGCGGTGAACCTGGGCGGAGCTCGGCCCACTGCCTGTCACAGGAGGCTCTCATGCGACGCCGCACCGTATCGTTGCTGCTCTCGGCGCTTGCAGCCGCATCGCTCACGGTCTGCGCGCAGACCGCCGACGAGGCCTACGAACAGGCGATGGCCCGTTGCGAGGAGGCGAAGCAGCAGGGCGATTATCCTGCCATGGCCGAGGCGATTCGCCAGGCGCTGAAGCACGGCTCCGGGAGCGAGTATGCGTGGCGCAGCCTCGCGTGGGCGCTGATGCACGCCGGGGAGTGGGAGGACTCGCTGGCGGTGGCGCGGGAGAACGTGGCGCGCAACGGGGCTTCGGGCTGGTCGATGGAGCAGCTGGCCGAGTCGCAGATGGCGGCGGGCGACTGGGCGGCGGCCCGCGCGACGCTGGCGCAAATCGACGCTCTGCCGGCCGATACGCTCGGCAGCGCAGCGGGAGCCATCGAGGGCACGCGCCGCCGACTGCTCGACCTCACCGGACAACGTCGCTACAGTCTGCACTGGAGCGTGGACCTTGGCCAGGGCGGCCCTGACCAGCCGCCCGCGCGGCTGCTGATGCCGCGGTGGGGCGATTCGCGTCAGACCTTTGAGTTCACGGTGACCAACGCCGTCTCCTGCGAGCGTGTCAGCGAAGGGCCGCGGGACTTCATCGACGTCGTCCAGAAGCCCGGCGAACCGTTCGAGATCGACGCCACCGTCACGATCCGCGGGTCTGCGCTCGGCCACGCGGCCCTCGACCGCGCCACGACGTTCTCCGTGCCGCCGGAGCTCGCCGGCTGCCTGACCCCATTCCGCCACGGGGAGACGTTCGATCCCGCCTCGCCGCTGTGCGCCCGAGTCGGGGGCTTCTCCAGGAGCCTCACCATGGCCCGCACGGTGCAGAACCTGCTGGACTGGATGCACCGGAACATGAAGTACGCCGACACGCAGAACCGCACGCTGGACGACATCCTGGCCGGAGGCCAGGGGGTGTGTCACCATCAGTGCAGCGCCTTCACGGCCCTCTGCCGCGCGGCGGGGGTGCCGGCGCGCGTGGCACACGGCGTCGTCCTCGACGGCGAGGGGGAGTTTGCGGACAACGCCGGGAGCCACGGGTGGGCGTCCGTCCACCTCGACGGCCTCGGGTGGGTTCCGGTGGAACCGCTGGACCGGACATCGCTGGCGCTGTTCGGCCGGTCGAACTACCGACTACGCCAACGAGACCCCCGAGGACCACCACTTCGACCATCGCTCCATCCAGGGCTTCCACTGTAGCGGGAAGGTCCTGGCCATCGAGCCGCAGGAGTGAGCCGCGCCTTGGCCCCCGTCCTCAAGATCCACGGCGTCAGCAAGGCGTTCCCGGGCGTGCGGGCGCTCAGCGCGGTGGACCTCGACGTGCGCGGCGGTGAGATCCACGCGCTCGTCGGCGAGAACGGCGCCGGCAAGTCGACGCTCGTCAAGATCCTCTCCGGCCTGTACGCCCCCGATGCCGGTGAGATCCGCCTGGCGGACCGGACCATCGCGCACTTCGACCCCCACGCGGCCGGACAGCTGGGCATCGCCGTGGTGCATCAGCACCTGGGCCTCTTCCCCAGCCTGACTGGACTTGAGAACCTCTTCGCCGGCGACCTGCCGACAACGCGCGGTCGCGTAGACTGGCGGCGCATGGCCGTCGAGGCCCGGGCGCTCCTGGCTGACCTGGGGCTGGAGCTGGACCTCCGTCGGCCCGTGGGCGAGCTCAGCGTCGCCGAGCGCCAGCAGATCCAGATCGCCCGGGCGCTCCGTCGCGAGTCGCAGGTCCTGATTCTCGATGAGCCGACGGCCGCGCTCGGAGACCGGGAGTCGGAGGCGCTCTTCGCGCTGCTCCAGCGACTGCGCCAGCAGGGCCTGGCCATCGTCTACATCTCGCACCGACTCCAGGAGGTCTTCCGCCTCGCAGACCGCATCACCGTGCTGCGGGACGGAGCCAAGGTGGCCACCGTCGCCGCGACCGAGGTTGATCGCGCCCAGGTCGTCGGCATGATGGTGGGCCGCGAGGTGGCCGACCAGATCCGGCCGAGGGGTCGGGAACCCGGTCCGGTGCTGCTGCAGGTTCACGACCTGCACGTGGACGGCGCCGTGCGTGGAGTCTCGCTCGACTTGCGCGCGGGGGAGATCGTGGGGGTCGCCGGGCTCGCCGGCAGCGGCCGGGAGGAACTCGTCCGGGCGCTGAGCGGCATGGTGCGCGCCCGCGATGGGCGCCTCGTCGAGCCCGGCGGCCCGGCGCGCTCGCCGAGCCCCGAGACCGCTCGGCGGCTGGGCCTCGCCTACGTCCCCGGCGACCGTGTCGGTCAGTCGGTGGTCACCGGAATGAACGTCCGCGAGAACGTCACCCTCTCCGTGCTCCGGGAGCTCTCGACCCTCGGCTTCCCCCGGCACGGCGACGAGGACACGCTCTCCCGGCAGATGGTCGCCGACCTCGACGTGCGCGCGGCCTCCATCGAGCAGCCGCTCTCGACCCTCTCCGGCGGCAACCAGCAGAAGATCGCGGTGGCGCGGCGGCTCGCCGAGACGCCGCGGGTGCTGATCCTCGAGGAGCCGACCCAGGGCGTGGACATCGCCGCGCGGTCCGCGATCCACGAGATCGTCCGGAAGCTGGCTGATCGGGGCGTCGGCGTGCTGCTGGTCTCCTCAGACCTCCCCGAACTCCTCGCGCTCAGTGACCGGGTAGCCGTCATGCGCGAGGGCCGGGTGGCCGCGACGTTCCCGGCTGCCGAGGCCACGGCGGAAGCCGTGATGCAGGCCGCACTGAGAGTAGACGACGGCGTGGGCGCCGACCGGGGGACCGGCGTGAGCGAGGCGGTCCGCGCCCGAAGGCTGCCGATGCGCGAGGCCGTGCTCGCCGGCGTCCTGGTCGCCTTGTCGGTGGCCCTGGCCGTTCGCGACCCGGCCTTCGCCTCGGCGGGCAACCTGGTCGGCATCCTGATGAACTGCTCGTACCTCGCGATCTGTGCGGCGGGCATGACCGCCGTCATCGTCGCCGGGGGCATTGATGTGTCCATCGGCGCCATGCTGGCGACGGTCTGCATGCTGCTGGGCCTGATGCTCGAAGCCGGTCTGCCCGTGCCCATTGCCTGCTTGTGTGCCCTGATCGTGGCCATGGCCATGGGCGCCCTGAACGGGACCCTCTCCACCTGGCTGCGGGTGCCCGCCATCGTCGCCACCCTCGGGACCCGCAGCATCTGGCGCGGGCTGGCGATGAAGCTGACCGGCGGCGACTGGATCACCGAACTCCCCCCGAGCTTCGAGCGGATCGGCGATGGGCGGCTGCTGGGCCTGCCGCTCCCGTTGCTGATCGCCGGAGTCGCCCTCCTCGCCACGGCCGCGGTTCTGGGGCACACCCGCCTGGGCCGGGCGCTGTACGCTGTGGGCGATGATCGCAGCGCCGCTCAGGCCGCCGGCCTCCGCCCCCGTCGGACGCAGTTCGCTGCCTTCGCGGGCCTCGGGTTGCTGGTCGGTCTCGCGAGCATCCTCTACGCGGCCACCAATCCCCCCATCCAGCCCAACGCGGCGCCGACGCTGGAGATGATGGCGATCACGGCCGTGATGGTCGGCGGCACGAACATCTTCGGGGGCAGCGGAAGCATCCTGGGCACGCTGCTGGGGGTGCTGGTGCTGGGGGTGATCGCGAACGGCCTGACGCTGGCGAAGGTCGATGACTTCTGGGCGCAGGCGCTGCAGGGCGCGCTGATCCTCGCGGCCGTCATGGCGGACATCCTCCGGCGACGCTGGCGACGGGGAGGCGCAGCCCGATGAGCGGCGTGCGGCTCGCGCCATGGCGGCGCCATGAGTTCGCCCTGCTGGGCCTGCTGGCCCTGACCTTCGTGGTCATGTCGCTGCTCTCCCGCGACTTCCTCACCGTCAGGAACATGGTGTCGATGCCGCGCTTCTTCGTGGAGCCCGGCCTGATCGCACTGGCGATGACCTTCGTCATCCTCACCGGCGGCATCGACCTGTCGGTCGGCTCGATCATGGCGCTCTCGGCGGTGGTGTTGGGGCTGGTGTGGGGCGGCCGGGACTGGTCGGCGGCGCCGGGCCTGGGCGTAGGCCTGGCGGTCGGGGCTGCGTTGCTGACGGGCGCCGGAGCGGGCCTGCTGAACGGGGTCCTCATCACCCGACTGGGCATTCCCCCGCTGATGGTGACCCTCGCCACCATGGCGGCATACCGGGGGATCGCCGTGGGTCTGAGTCACGCGGAGCCGGTGAGCGACTTCCCGCCCGGCCTCCTGGCGCTCGGGAACAGCTACGTAAGGGTGAGCCAAGGCGTGGAGGTCCCCTCCCAGCTCTTCGTCTTCGCGGCGCTGGCGGTTGTGGCCGGCGTGCTGCTCTGGCGCACGACGCTGGGGCGGCATGTCTACGCCGTCGGGCACAACGAGACCGCCGCGCGCTATGCGGGGATCAACGCCGGAGCCGTCAAGCTGGGCATCTACACCGCCTCCGGGCTCATCGCAGCGCTGGCGGCGGTCATCGCCGTGGCGCGGGTGGCGACCGCGAAGGCCGACGCGGGCACGGGCATGGAGTTGCTGGTCATCACGGCCTGCGTCTTCGGCGGGATCGACATCTACGGCGGGCGCGGGACGATCCTGGGCGCGGTGCTGGGGGTACTGATCATCAACGCCGTCGGCAACGGCCTGCATCTCGCGGACGTGGGCAGCGAGATGCGGATGGTCGTCACCGGCATCCTCCTCATCGTGGCCGTCATCCTCGGCCAACTCGGCCGAAGAGGCCGCGGCGCCGACTCCGCCGAATAGCCCCGGGTTCGCCCTGCAAGACGACACCGGCGGCTCCGGTGAGCCGCCCCACGACTCCGCCGGGTTGGGAGGGACCACCCATGCTGCGCCGAGGGTTGCTGCTGTGCTTGTCCGTCCTGCTCCTCATCGGCCTGACCGTCGGCTGTACCACGAAGACGCCCGGGGAGGGGACAGAGACCGCCGTCACCCCCTCCGAGCCCCCGATCCGAACGCCGCAGCCCGAGGACCTGCTGACGACCGGAGCCGGCCTCAAGGTGGCGATGATCCCCAAGATCAAGGGGATCGACTACTTCAACGCGACCCAGAAGGGCGCGAAGGAAGCCGCGCAGGCCTTGGGCATCGAGCTGGTCTTCGACGGGCCGATGGAGAGCAGCGTCGATAGGCAGATCGAGCTGATCGACAGCTTCATCACCCGCAAGTTCGACGTCATCGCGGTCTCGCCCAACGACCCTGACGCCATTGCGCCCGTCCTGAAGCGCGCCCGCGACCAGGGCGTGCATGTCGTGACCTGGGATGCCGACGCCAACCCGAAGACCTCGGGCCGCGAGTTCTTCATCGACCAGGCCAGCCCGGAGAGCGTCGGCCGGACGCTGGTCGACGTGATGGCGAAGGAAGCCGGGGAGGACGCAAAGACGGTCATCGTGACCGGCACCCTTACCGCGGCGAACCAGAACGAGTGGATGAAGTGGATGGAGCTGCAGATCAAGGAGAAGTACCCCAAGATGCGGATCCTGGCGAAGAAGGCCTCCGAGGAAGATCAACAGCTCGCCCGACAGGTCACCCAGGACGTGCTGACCGCCTACGACGACCTCGACGGCATCTTCGCCATCACCTCGGTCGCCTTCCCCGGCGCCGCGACGGCGCTGGAGAAGTCCCCGCGCAAGGGCAAGGTCGCTCTCACCGGCCTCTCCTCGCCCAAGACCATGCGCAAGTGGGTCGAGAACGGTACCGTGAAGACCGTCGTGCTCTGGAACCCGGTCGACCTGGGCTACCTGACCATCTACGCGTCCAAGGCCCTTTGCGACGGGACCCTCAAGCCCGGCGCCACCAGCCTCGAAGCCGGCCGCCTGGGCGGCAAGGACGTCGTCGAGGACCGCGTCGTCCTCGGCGATCCGATGCTCTTCACCAAGGACAACATCGCGCGGTTCGGGTTCTGAACGGCAGGAGTCCGGGAGCTAGGGAGAACGTCGTCGGCACTCCTCGACCACCTCCGCTGGCACGAGCTTCAGCGCGAGGAGGACGAGGCCGGGCACGAGGATGAGGTCGTCAAGCTGGCCGAGAACCGGGATGAAGTCGGGGATGAGGTCGAAGGGCAGGAGGAGGTAGCCGACGGCCAGCCCCAGCACCGCCCTGGCGTACCAGGGGGTGCGGCGGTCTCGCAGGACGAGTCGGTAGACCCCGAGCTCGCGCTTGAGCGCCCGCCCCAGCGTTCGCAGACGGTTCAGCATCCGGTTCCCCTGCGCCTCACTGGAACGCGCACGGCACGGCGACCTCGTTGCTGAGCGGCCGGAACTCCTTGCGTTCGTCCCGGTCCCCCAGGGTGATCACAAGCTGTGCGTCGCCCGACAGCCGAGCGCTGAGCGACTGCTGCTGGTTGACGGCGGTCAGGATGGCTCCGAGCGCCAGCCGGCCGCTCCCCCCCGGCAGGGGGCGATCAACGAACATCCGCACTACCGGCTGGGCGGCGCCTCTCTCATCCAGGAGCTCCAGCACCACGCGCGCCGTCGCTTGCTGACGATTCAGGCGCGGCAGCTTCTCGTAGCCCAGCCAGACGTCGCCCTGCAGGTTCACCACCGGATCGAGGGTCTCGCTCCACAGGGCGATGGGAAGCGTCTCGGTGGGCGGCAAGACCCCCGACGGGCGTGGAGAGGGCTCGGGCGGCTTGAGCCGGAGGCCGTTCACGCCCGACCAGACCAGCGCCACGACAATCGCGACCGCCGCCGCGCCGAGGCCCAGCCACCGTTTGCGCAAGCGCCTCCTGGCCATGGTCGCGCCGCTCCCCGGTCGTTGCCGCCTCCTTCGTGGCGCGACCCTTCGACTCCTGCGCGCCCGCGCGGCAAGGTAGGGTCTTCCGGCACCCCAACGGTTCGCGAGAGCGTCCGGCTGGAAGGGCCGACGCAGACGATCGAGGTGCGGGCGCCATCGACGCCGACCGGGCCGGTCACCGACCCGGACATCGGGCTCCTCAGTCACCACCGGGGCCTCGTCGGGGAGCTCGACGAGGAGATGCAGGCCCCGGAAGAGGAGCTAGAGCGGGAGCTGGGGGACCTGGGGAAGGGACCGCCCTAACGGCCCGCCGCCTCCCGGCACGTCCGGGCTCGGCCTCGCGCCTCGCGAGTAAGGCGCTCATCGGTGCTGCGGTCGGCGAGAGCGTCGAGGGCCGCGGCAATACGCGGCCCGACCGTCGGCAGGTCCTCCGCCACGGTCGCCCAACAGCCATTCCACCAGGCCCCTTGGGGGCTGCGCCCTTCGCGCCCGCAGACCGAGCACAGCACGACCATGATCTCCCAGGCGTGACGCGTGTTGTCCGTCTCCTCCGCGAGTATGTCGATCAGCGCGTCGTGCGCCTCAGGGGTGCTGATCTTGCCCAGCGCCACGATCACGCAGTCCGCGCGGAAGCAGTTCTCGTATCGTGGGTCGACGAGGGGTAGCAGCTCCGGCGCCGCCTCCGCGACGCGGAGTTCACCCGCGCCGTAGATGCCCACACGCCGAACGGCCTCGTTGTGGGCGCTCAACAGGGAGCGGTAGAAGGCCTGCGCGCGGTCAAGGTCGACTGCCCCGTAGGCCGTGATGGTGTTGCGAATCGGCTCGAAGCCCTGGCTCTGCCAGTGCGGCGGCGTCCGCTGGCCGCGCGCGATCTCCTCCAGCAGCCGGCAGACCTCGTCGCGGCCCAGCGACTCGCCGAGGGAGGCCAGTGCCCGCACCGTCCCCTCGTCCTTGGCCTCGGTGATCGCCAGCGTGAGCGTCCGCGCCCCGCGCTCGCCGGGGCCCAGCCGCGCCGCCATGCGCTCGCGCAGCGTCGGGGCCCGCTCCGACGCCAGCTCCTCCGCCAGCATCAGCACGTGGGCGAGCAGTTGCTCGTCGGCCTCCGTGTCGACCAGCTCCAGCAGCGTCTGCCAACCCTCCTCCGTGCCCTCAAAGGCGAGGCGCCGCGCCCCGGCCCGACGCGCCGCCGGCGGCGCCTCCGCGTCGAGCAGCACTGCGCGCTGCCGCTCCAGAGAGAAGCCCTCGGCGGCCTCGGTCAGGGCCGCAACCACCGGGTTCGCCCGATCCCAGGCCGGGTCGATCAGCGGCGGCACGGGCCGCACCGCCGCCGAGTCCCGCCAGGCTCGGTACACGGCCGCGCGGTCCGTCAGCGTCAGCGCCTGCTCGGGGAGGCTCGTTCCCGCCGCTCTCGCCAGCGCCAGCGCCGCCTCCGGGGCCGCCCACTGGTCCTCGTATGAGGCGACCAGGGCGGGCAACACGTGCAGCAGGCGGGCGTTCGTCCATCGCTCGTGGTTGCGCAGCAGCCCGGCCTGCACGTTGGAGAAGTTGTCCAGCCGCAGCAGGAACAGCAGCCCCGCCGCCTCGGCGTCACGGTACGCGAGCCCTCCGCCGGCGATGGCGTCGGCCAGGCCGGCCTCGGTGTCTCCGCCCGTATGCGCGGCGAAGACGTGCTCGATGAACGGCTCCGCCTCGGGGTAAGCCTTGTCCCGTACCGCATACGCCAGCGTGTGCAGCAACTCGGGATCGTCGGAGTAGGCGGCCAGATCCAGCAGGGCGACCATGGCGAGGGGAGTGGCGCCCTCCCTCAGGCGCTCGAGAGCCGTGTTCGCCGCCGGCGGGCGGGGCGGAAGCGGCGGGGGCGGGGGGCCCTGTCGGACTCCACGGAGTCTCTCCTCAGCCCGCGCGAGCGCCTCCCGCAGCGCCGTCCGTCCCGCCTCATCCAGCAGGGGGACATCGGGCCCGGCGCGCCTCAGGCCCTCGACGGCCACGAGCGCCAGGAGAGCCTCCACCGCCGGCCCGTCGCCGTCGGCGGCCCGCTCCTTCAGCCAGTCGACCGTGTCCACCAAGGCGTCGGTCCACTGCTGGGCATCGCCGTCGAGGGCCTCGGCAAGGGCCGCGAGCTCCACGAACTCGGGAAGTGCCGGTTGGGCGGAGACGATGGAGGACGTGACGGCGAGGAGCAGGACGGCAAGCATGACATGGCCCTCCCCCGAGCGGTACCCGGCGGCCTGCAAGGGAGGACGCCCACCAGAGACGGGAGGTTGCGTCAGATGGACTGCCAGATGACGCGGCGCTTCTGTCCGCCGAAAGGCCACCAGGAGCGCGCGGGGGCCGGGCCGAGTTGCGCGCGGAGGTCTTCCGCCACGGCCGGGTCGGGCGTGCCGTGCGGCACGAGGATCGCGAACCCCCGATAGGACCAGATGCCGGCGTCCACCGGGAGGTTCAGCGCGGCTTCCATCTCGCGCGCCCCGCTCTTCTCCTCTCGCCCGTCGAAGAGGCAGCCGAACTGGCGCTTGGGGCCGTAGCTCTCGCCATACAGCTTGAACCAGTGCAGCTTCGGCTCGGCCACGTACTGGATCAGCGTGCCGCCCACGAGACCCAGCATCGACCGTTCGCCGATACACTCGATGAGCAGGGACTGGCCCGGCCCGCGCACCTCGAGCCACTCGGTGTAGACGTTCCAGAGCGTGGCTTCGCCCGGGTCGACTACGCTCACCAGCTGCCGGGCCGGCGCGGCGAAGAGCGCCGCATCGAAGAGCGCGCGGATCGGGTCGAAGGTCAGGCTGAGGTAGACCCGGATGCACTCGGCCAGGACGGCGTCGCCCGTCTCGCCGTCCAGCGACACCAGGTCCTGAACCAGGTGCGTCCCGTAGGTGGGGTGGTCGAGTGAGGCCAGAACCTCGACGTGTCCGAAGACCCGACCGGTATCGCCCAACGCGACCGCCATCGTCTCGCCGCGCTCCAGGCGCAAGCCCGTCAGGCCGGTCTCCCAGCCCTTGTCACCGTGCGGCGTCGGGTTCAGGCCGCGCTCACGGAGGCCCTGCAGCAACGCGTTGTCGACCGCCCGGAAGTCCGGCGCGCCCGGAGGCAGCTCTTCGGGTGTCACGGTTTCTCGTGTGATGCGCAGGGGCGCCCCTCCTGTCCGTTGCAGCCGGCGTGCTGTCGCTTCGCGGGGTGCTTCGGTCGCTACCCTTTGGTCACCTTCGCCGCCCCCACAGAGAGCTCCCCCCCGCCGCCGACGGCCAGGCGGAAGTCGCTGCCGTTGGTGCGGTTCGCGAAGCGCGCGTCCTGAATCACGAAGATCGCGGTCTCCCAGGCGTTCGTGTTGCCGATGGTCGTTACGCCGGCGTGCTTGAACGCGCCCTCCCGCACAGAGCCGTCCGGATCCTGCGAGTCGTACTCGAGCGCGAACGACGCGCAGCCACCGTCGTAGTAGGTGATCTCCACCGTGATCGGTTGCGGCTCGAGGTCGAACGCGAAGCTCTCGTCCAGGTCGAAGTACACATACTTGGAGGCGTGCTCGCTCGGGGCGCTCTGCACGCAACGCCGACCGCCGACCTCGGCTTCCTGCGTGACGCCGTCGCCGCTGGAGGGCACCTTCAGGCCGCCGTCCTTGGGGCCCTTGGCGAAGTCGGCAGCGAGGCTCGTCGCGTCCGAGTACGGGCCGCTGATGGCCGCCAACTGCTCGTTGGCGTGGAAGAGGTCGGCGTACTTGCGGTTCAGCTCGATGTACTGCCGCCCGTACTCCCGGCTCTCGGCAACGTCCGTGCCCTCGTGGAACTCGTTCCAGGTCTCGACCATCACGAGCTTCGGTCGGCGAGCAGGGCGGTAGCGCAGGATCGTCTCCCAGCTTCGCGAGTAGAAGGCCCCGTCCTCGCGCTCGCGAACCAGGGGCGTGCGGCCGGGCACCGCCGAGTGGTCGTAGCCCGGCCCGACCGCCGCGCAGCCCGCCATCTGGACGCCCAGCGCGCCGCCCCAGTCGCAGGTACTGTCGGCCTCGCCCTCCCAGCTGGTCTGCTTGATGAGGTACG
>VGFB01000010.1 GCA_016869015.1 Armatimonadota bacterium | reverse complement strand
CCCGAGTACGAGGTCCGCGCCGACGGTAAGGGCCGGTTCGCGCAGATCTGCATCACGCTGCTGCGGTGCATCGGGCGCGGCGTGGGGCAGCCGGAGCAGTTCATCGCCTCGCAGCTGCCGGGCGTGCACGAGTTCGACTTGGCCGTCTTCCGGACCGAGACGGCGAACGCCGAGGCGCCGTGGCGTGAGGCGCACAACTTCAGTGCGCCCCTCCGGGTCGTGCAGACCTCCCGCCACGCGGGCGACCTGCCGCCCGAGGCGAGCCTCATCGCGCTCAGCGACGACACGCTCTGCGTGACCGCGCTGAAGCCCGCCGAGGACCGTGACTCGCTGATCCTGCGCGTGGTCAACTACGGCCCGCCGACGGAATTCACGGTCACCTCGGCACTGCCTCTGCAGCCGTGCCACCTGTGCAGTCTCGCCGAGGAGCGCCTCAGCGTCCTTCCTGGGGGACCCATCCCCATCGGCGCGAAGCAGATCGTCACGGTGGAGCTGGCCTGAGACGCGCCGCACACCCGGTTCCCCCGATGGCCATCCGGCCGTTCGGCTTGACGAGTCCGGGGGCCTTCTGGTACACTCCCCGTGCAATTTCAGCCCGCAACGGGGGTCCTCGCCGATGAGCCCCATCGGCCGGACTATCCTGGCCGTCCGCGCGCGCCTCGCCTTCCGGCGGGGGGCTGTGCCGTGCCTCGCGCCGGTGCCGCTGGTGGCCGGTCGCCCGCGCGGACGGTATGGCCCGGCCTATGCGCTCGAGTTCCGGGTGAGCCCCAACGTCTGGATAGTGCCATATCTCCATCTCTAGAGGTTCCGGCTCGCCCGCCGCGCCATCTTTGGCCGGCGGGCGTTTGCTTGTGCGTGAAGAGACGAAGCACTGCGGTGACCGGCGATGCACCAGGTCTTGGTCCTCAACCTCAACTACGAGCCGCTCAACATCTGCAGCTTCCGGCGCGCCTTGGGCCTCCTGTTCCTGGACAAGGCGACGGTCCTGGAGACGAACGGCGAGGTCGTGCGATCCGAGCGGTTGGAGCTTCGGGTGCCCAGCGTGGTGCGCCTCAACTACCTCGTGAAGCGGCCTCGCCCCGAGCTTCGCATGTCCCGGCGCAGCGTCCTGGCCCGCGACGCCTTCACCTGCCAGTACTGCGGCCGCCAGGCCGAACCGTTGACCATTGACCACGTGGTTCCGCGAGTGAACGGCGGCGCGCACACCTGGGAGAACCTGGTCTGTTCCTGCATCCGCTGCAACAACACGAAGGGCCACCGGACCCCGGCCCAGGCGGGGATGAAGCTGCTGCGGAGCCCCCGTCGACCTCGGTTCGTGCCGCATATCAGCTTCAGCGCCTTCGCCCGCGCCGTCAAGGTCGCGGAGTGGCAGCAGTACCTTGAGCCCTTCGCGCCGAGACTCGACCGCTGACCCCGGCCCCTCCGGAGGCCCGGCGAACCCCCTGGGGGAGGGCGTTCCCGATGGACGTGTCCAGAGCCCGCATGACCGCCTGGCTTGGCGTGGCGCCGGTCCTGATCGCGGGCGTGCTCCTGGTCGGTTGCCCGAAGCAGCCCCCCGAGGAGACCGTGAAGACGCCCGCAGAGGAACCCAGTGCAGCCCCCAAGGAGGGCACGCGCCCCATGGAACCGGGTGTGAGGCTCCGTTACTTCGGCCACGCGTGCTTCCTGGCGACCGACAGCAAGGGCCGCACGGTCGCCATCGACCCCTTCGACGCCAAGGTGGGCTATGCGGTGCCACAGCTCGAGGCGGAGGTCTGCCTCGTGACCCACGACCACTTCGACCACAGCAACACGGCGGCCGTGGCGGGCAGCCCGAGAGTGGTCCGTGAGGCGGGCGAGACCGACGCCCTCGGCATCCCCGTCGTCGGTGTCAGCGCGGCGCATCACGAGCCGGGCAAGAACGAAGAACGGGGCGATGTGGTGATGTTCCGCTGGACGATGGACGGCCTGAGCCTCGTGCACGTCGGTGATCTGGGCGATTCGCTCAGCCCCGACCAGATCGAGGCCCTCGGCCCGGCAGATGTGCTGATGGTCCCGGTCGGCGGGGTCTTCACCATCGACGCGAACAAGGCCGTCCAGGCCGCCCAGGACCTGAAGGCGAAGTTCGTCATCCCGATGCACCACAAGACCGATGCCACCAAGCCCGATCTGCCCATCGCGCCGGTCGCCGACTTCCTCCAGATCCTCCCGGGTGAGTGGCTGCTCACCCAGTCGGAGGTCGCCAGCGTCACCATCACCAAGGCCGAAGTGGACCGGGCCGACGCTCCCATCCGCGTCATCGTGCTGGGCTACCAGTAGGCGCGGCTCCCGCCGGGAAGGACCTTCCGTCCCCCATCGCCAATCTTCTGCGGCCTTTCGCCGGGCCGTCGCCCGGCGCCTGACTCCTGGCTCCTGACTCCTGCCGTGAGGTGTCTCGCCATGGCGCTCACTTACCGCGCCGCGATCGTGGGCTGTGGTCGGATGGGCGGCTTCATCGACGATGAGGTCGGCTGGTCCGCAAGCTCGATGCTGCCGTACTCTCATGCGCTGGCGTTCGTGGAGAGCCCGCGCACGGAGCTCGTGGCGGGCTGCGACCCGGACGAGGGGAAGCTGCGGGCGTGGGGCGAGCGCTACGGCATCGAGGCGCTGTACACCGACATCCCCCGGCTGATGGCGGAGCAACAGCCCGACATCGTGGCGGTCTGCACCCCGACCGCGTACCGGTTCGAGGCGGCCCTGGCGGTCGCGGCGGGCAAGCCGAGGGTTGTCTTCCTGGAGAAGCCGGTCGCGGAGTGCCTGCGCGAGGCCGATGAGATGCTCGCCGCGTGTGAGGCGGTGGGCGCCATCACGGCGGTCAACACCAGCCGTCGCTGGCACCCGATCTGGCACCGGGCGTCGGAGATCATCGCGCGGGGCGAGATCGGGCGCGTGCGGACCGTCGTGGTCTACGGGGTCGCGGGTATCTCGCATAACGGCTCACACCTCATCGACACGCTGCGGCACCTGGTTGGGGACGATGTGGAGTGGGTGGTCGGGCACATCGACGACGAGGAGCGCGCGCAGACCGAGGACGATGTGACCGGCCTGGCGCTGATGCACTTCCGCGGCGGAGCGCACGCGTACGTGAACATGCTGGACCCGGCCGTCACGAGCTTCGAGATCGACGTGGTGGGGGAGTCGGGCCGCGTGCGGGTGTACGCCAACGGAATGGAGGCCGAGCTCTGGACGGCCGGACCGAACCTGGTTGGCCTGGGGCTGAACCGCCAGCCCTTCCCGCGCCCGCCGCGGCTCAAGGCGACGGCGCTGCACGCGGTGGATGACCTCTGCGACGCGCTGGAGGAGGGCCGCGAGACCCGCTGCACGCTGCGCGACGGTCGCGCCGCGCTGGAGATCGC
This sequence comes from Armatimonadota bacterium, assembly GCA_016869015.1. Lineage (GTDB taxonomy): Bacteria > Armatimonadota > Zipacnadia > Zipacnadales > VGFC01 > VGFC01. The sequence goes on along the minus strand of VGFB01000010.1, from coordinate 15,354 downwards.
CCTCGCCCTGCGCGAGTCCCACCGCCGCGGCGGCGAGCGCATGGCGCTGCCCTTCACCGACCTCGACGCGAGGATCAAGGCGCCGTGAGCTACTACCTGACGGTCGACATCGGCGGCACGAAGACCGCGTGCGCGGCGGGAACGGCGGCGGCGGAGATCCTCCACCGGCGGGAGCATCCGACGCCCGTCGCGCAGGGGCCCGAGGCGTGCCTCGAGCGGATCGCGCGGGAGTTGCGGCATGTCCTGCGGGAGATGCGGGGCACGTCGCCGGCGCCCGAGGCCGTCGGTGTGGCGTGCGGCGGCCCGCTGGACAGCCGCACGGGCACCATCTACTCGCCGCCCAACCTGCCGGGTTGGGACGGCGTGCCCGTGAAGGCTTTCCTGGAGGAGCGGTTCGGGCTGCCGACGTTCGTGGAGAACGACGCGAACGCCGGGGCGCTGGCCGAGCACCGGTTCGGCGCCGGGCGCGGCAAGCGCAACCTCATCTACCTGACCCTCGGCACCGGCATCGGCGGCGGGATCATCATCGACGGGCGGCTGTATCGGGGCACGACAGACGACGCGGGCGAGATCGGGCACACAACGATCCTCCCCGACGGGCCCGAGTGCCTCTGCGGGAAGCGCGGCTGCCTCGAGGCGCTCGTCGCGGGGCCGGCCATCCAGGCGCGAGCCCAACGCCTGGCCCGAGAGCACCCGGGGAGTCTGATGAACGGCCTCGTGACTCGATCCGGTGAGATCACTCCGGCGGTCGCCCTGCAGGCCGCCAAGCAGCGCGATTGGGCGGCCTGTGAGGTGTTCCGGGAGACCGGCCTCTACCTCGGCATCGGGATCGCGAACCTGATCCAGGTCCTGAATCCGGAGGTCATCGCCCTGGGCACCATCGCGGTCCACGCCCGCAACCTGCTGCTCAGCCCCGCACGTCGCTCCGCCCGCCGGCACTCATGGCCGCGCGCGTGGAAGGCCGTGCGGGTCGTCCCGTCGAAGCTCGGCGAGCGCGTCGGCGATCTGGCCGCGCTCTGCTGCGCGCTCAACGCCGGCGCGTAGGAGCGGCTTCAGCCGCGACGCTGTCGCCTTTCGCGTCCATCCCTCTCGAGGTGGCCATCCATGCAAGACCGCATCACCGCTGATCTCCGCGAGTCCATCGCTGCTGTCGAGGCGACCATCGAGGAGTGCCTGCCCACCATCGTGGAGGCCGCTGAAGCGGTCATCCACTGCTACCGTGAGGGCGGGATGGTGCTCATCGCGGGGAACGGCGGCAGCGCGGCGGACGCCCAGCATTTCGTGGGGGAGATGCTCGGCTGGTTCCTGGACAAGCAGCGCGGTCCGCTGCCTGCCATCGCGCTCACGACGAACACCTCCGTGCTCACGAGCATCGGGAATGACGCCTCGATGGACGAGGTCTTCTCTCGGCAGCTGGAGGCCCTCGCGGCGCCGGGGGATGTGTTCATCGCCCTCAGCACGAGCGGGGAATCGCCCAACGTCCTGCGTGCCGTGGGCGCCGCCAAGTCCATCGGCGCGAAGACGGTCGGGCTGTCCGGACGGCCCGATTGCGCTCTGGCGCAGCGGGCCGACATCGCCATCGCGGTGCCTGCCGACCTCACGCCGCACGTCCAGATCGCTCACGCCGCCGTGCTGCACGCCATCTGTCGGATGGTCGACGAGGAGGAGTGGTAGGGCGGCGGAACCCCCGGCCGTCAACAAGCCTTGGTACAACCGGGCCGGTGTCCGGTCCGTGCATTCATGCCTGAAGGGAGCAGAGATGATGGCTGAGAGCAAGCCGGGCGGAGGGATCCCGCGCCGCGACTTCCTGAAGACGACCGCGACCGTGACGGCCGCCACGATGGCCGGGGGCCTGCTGAGCTCTGGGGTGTGGGCGCAGGGCGATGACAAGATCCGCATTGCCCTGATCGGCTGCGGCGGCCGCGGCTGCGGGGCGGCGGCGAACGCGGCGGCGTCGGCCGAGAACGTCGAGCTGTACGCCATGGCCGATCTGTTCCAGGACCATATGGACGACAAGCTCCCGAAGATGCAGGAGGCCCTCGGCGAGCAGTTCAACGTGACTCCTGAGCGCTGCTTCGTCGGCTTCGACGCCTACCAGCGGGCGCTGGCGACCGACGCCAACTACGTGATCCTCGCCACGCCGCCGGGCTTCCGGCCCCAGCACCTCCGCGCCGCCGTCGAGGCGGGCAAGCACGTGTTCATGGAGAAGCCCGTCGCAGTGTGCCCGACGGGCGTGCGGCATGTGATCGAGTCCGGGGAGATGGCGACGGCCAAGAGCCTGGGCATCATGGCCGGCACCCAGTACCGTCACCATCCCTGCTTCCTCGATCTCGTGAAGCGCGTTCACGACGGGCAGATCGGGCGGATCACCGCGGCCCAGTCCTACTACAACACCGGCACGCTCTGGAAGCATGGTCGCCAGGAATCCTGGACCGATCTTGAGTGGCAGATCCGCAACTGGCTGTACTTCACCTGGCTTGCCGGCGACCACATCGTCGAGCAGGCCATTCACCACATCGACACGACGAACTGGTTCCTGAACGCCTGGCCGGTCGAGTGCGTCGCCACCGGCGGGCGCCAGCTGCGCACCGACCCGGCCTATGGGCACATCTACGATCACTTCTCCGTCGACTACCTGTATCCGGACGGCGTGAAGGTCACGCACATGTGCCGACAGATGGACAACTGCGAGAACCGGCTGGGCGAGATCATCATCGGCACGGACGGCGTCTGCGACGGCATGGGCGGCACGATCACCGGCAAGAACGCCTACACCAGCCCCGAGAAGCCGGGCTTCCAGGGCATCGGCGTGGCGTACGTGCGGGAGCACGGGGATCTGATCGACAGCATTCGAGCGGGCAGACCCCTGAACGAGGCCCGCGAGGTCGCGCTGACCTGCCTCACCGGCATCATGGCGCGGATGGCCGCCTACACGGGCAAGAAGGTCACGTGGGAGTTCGCTCTCAACGAGTCGAAGCTCAACCTGATGAAGGACATCACCGCGTTCGGCGACATGCCGGTCGACGAGGTCGCCGCGCCGGGGCGGACGCCGCTGGTGTAGAGGCGGTCTCGGGTCTCGAGTCTCGGGTTGACGACGACGGCGGAGCGAGGCGATGGGTGGTAGGGTGAGCGTGGCGAGGGTCGAGGCGGCGGAACCTCGCGGCCTCGTTACGCACAATGAGGAGTTGCGGTCGGCGGCGGTCGAGGCGGCCGTCGCCGAGGTCTGCGCGGCCGCGGCCGGCCCCGCTGGATTCCGCGACGCGCGCGTGGTCGTGAAACCCAATGTCTTCATGCCCCACGCGTCGGCAACGACCGATCCGCGCGTGACCGGAGGCGTGGTCGCCTGGCTGCTGGCGACCGGAGCACGCGAGGTGATCGTCGCCGAGGAGTCCAGCATCTCCACGTGCGTCGGCCGAGGGAGCAGCACCGCTGCCGCGCTGGCTCATACGGGTTACCTCGAGCTGGTCGCGAGCTTCGGGAGCCCTCGGGTCCGGCTCGCCGAGCTCCGCGACGAGGGCGACGAGCCGACGCCCGTGTCCGGAGGGCTGTGCTTGCGGGAGGTGCGCTACCCGAGGCTGCTCGCACAGGCCGACCGCCTCGTCAACGTCCCGATCCTCAAGTTCCACCTCCAGACGCTGCTCACCAACGCCGTGAAGAACACCTGGTCGGCGGCCGAGCCCCTCCTGCGCACGCTGAACCACTGCTGGACGCTCGCAAGCGCCCTGTTGGACGTGCACTACCTCCGTCCGCCCGACCTGACCGTCGTCGACGCGCTCCAGCCGCTCGCCGGGGACCACAGCTACGGCGACCCGCTCGATGCGCGCCTCGTGATGGTCTCCACCGACAGCCTGGCCCTCGACGCGCTGGGCGCGTGGATGCTGGGCTTCGACGATCCGCAGGCGGTGGAGACGGTGAAGCTCGGGGCGAGCATGGGCTACGGCGAGGGTGACCTGGACAGAATGCGTCTCGAGGGCGTTGAGCGGGCCGCCTTGCCCCGCTGCGCGCCCCCCGCGCTTCCGGGCCTTCCGGCAGACTTCCCCCCGCTGCCGATCCGCTGGCACGCCGGTCGGCGGGTCGGACCGGGGTGCGTGGCTTACGCGACGGCCGGCCTGCGCGCCCTGGCCCGGCAGGCGGGAGAGACAGCCGGGCAGTGGCGCATCTTCGTGGGTGAGGCGCCGGAGGAGCCCGACGACCTCGGCGAGCCAGGCGACCGGGTTGTCTTCATCGGAGCGTGCTCACTGCAGGGACAGGTGTTCCGCAACGTGCAGCGGCGGCTTTACCTCAACCGTCGCAGCGAGGATCTGATCGTCATCCCGGCCTGCCCGCCGATGGCCCTGCGCACCGAGATCCTGCGGCTCGTCGGGCTCAGTTAGCCGGAGCCTCGGTCGGAAGCAGCGCGGGCCGGGGGTCCCCCCGGCCCGCTTCGTTCCGGACTCCGCCGCGACTACCAACCCCACGGCCCGTAGACGGGTCCGTAGTAGTAGCGCGGGTAGTAGTTGTAGGTGTTGTGGGTCGGTCCGTAGTACCACGCCGGCGGGCGGTTGCTGTAAATCCGCCTCTCACCGCCGGGGAAGAGGTCCCACGACCACTTGTACGTCTGGCCCTCCTGGAAGTGCTGGAACGACGGCTTGGCGTAGTCGTAGAAGCGGTACGTGTAGCCCGTTCCCCCCGGCCTGGTCTGCGAGCTCCGGCGTCCCCCAAGCTCATTGCGGTAGGCATTCGGGTGCCGCAGCTGCGTGCCGAGGTCCTCGTTCCTTACGTCCAGCTCATCCAGGTTCTGGGCGACGATGGGCGCCGGTGAACTCAGGATGCCCACCAACGCCAACGTACCGCTCAACGCGAGTAGGTATCTCATCCGGCCCCCTCCTTGCCTCCGACGCACGTGACCCGCTCACTCACTTGTAGTAACGTCCGGGAGGGCGGTACGAGCCTCCCTTGCCGTAGCCGGGCGGCGGGCCTACGTTCCGCTGCGCGTGCGACGGCGCGCGGTAGGCCCGATGGCTCGTGCGGCCCCCGTCGTAGTAGTCGTAACTCCCGCAGCCTCGACCGCGCGGCCCGTAATCGTAGTAGCGGTACTGGACGACCGGCGGGTTGTAGTAGTAGCCGCCGTAGTCGTAGTAGTTGTAGCCGTAGCCGTACCTCGGCTGGCGATAGCAGCTCGGCGAGCCGTAGTAGTACCGGGAGTAGCCGTAGTCATCGTCATCGTCGAGGAGCTCATACACGATCGCCCCCGCGACGATCCCGCCCAGGATCGCTCCCGCATCTCCCGCCCGCGCGCTCCGCTGCAGCCCGAAGCTCGCCGCCAACACCACCAGCAACGCCATGATCCCGACTCGGTAGCCCATGGGTCTCATCGTCTCAACCTCCGGCGTGGGTCGGCGCCCCCATGCGCTGCGGCCCTCAGAGGCCTCTGGCGCGCACGCCGTGCTTGTCTAGTACTATAAACAGTAGTAGGATGTCAAGAGGTTCCACCGCGGCGGTGCCGAGTGCGGAGCGCGAGGTGCGAGGTGAGGGGTCGGCTGACGGACCGCACGGGGTGCAAGGGGCGAGAGGGTGATTCGGCTGCCGCTTCGAACGTAGCGTCGGACACTTGGCGTTCCCCACCTGCCGGTTCGCACTTGCGGTTCGGAGGCTCCCATGAGGCTCTCGGTCGACGCGGAACGGTGCACGCTCTGTGGGTTGTGCATCGAGACGTGTCCCAGCGACATGATCCGGCGAAGAGACGACCGGATCAGGATCGGGCGGATCGCCTGTCTGGAGTGCGGCCACTGCCTCATCGTCTGCCCCACAGACGCGATCACAGATGAGAGGGCGGATGCGAAGCGACCCCCTTTGCAGGAAGCGTGCTCCCCCGGCGATCTGGGGGCGCTAATCCGGCGTCGACGGACGGTTCGCCGCTACCGACCCGACCCCGTGCCGCAGGAGCTCCTCGAGTGCTGCCTCGACGCCGCCCGCTGGACGCCCACCGCGGCGAACTGCCAGGCGCAGGAGTACATCGTTCTGACCGATCCGGACGCCCGGGAGGACCTGCAACGCGGAATCGAGGCGCACTACCGGGCCTTCGCCGAGGCCCTCGCCGACAAGGAGAACCGGTCCGAGCGACTCAAGGCGCTCGGGCTCGATCCGGCAGCGGCGGCGCACCCGCATGTGCTCGCGGCGGTGCCGGCCTTCGTGAAGGCTGTTGACGCCGGGCGCGACCGGCTGTTCTTCGGAGCGCCGGCCGTCGTCATCGTGCACGCCTCCGAGGGGGCCGTCATGCCCGAGGCCGCGTGCGCCTTCGCGGCTCTGACCTTCGTGCTGATGGCCGAGTCCCATCAGTTGGGGACGTGTGTCACGGGGTTCGCTGCCGATGCTCTGCGAGCGCGGGCGGGACTCCGACAAGCCATTGGCGTTCCGGAGGGCCACCAGGTGCACTACGTCGTTGTGGTCGGCTGGCCGCACGAGCCGTTCCGCGCGGTTCCCAACCGCAAGCCCGCTCGCATCACATGGCGGTAGACGCCCGCCGTCCTGCGCGGCTCCGCGCCTCCGGCCGTTCGGGAACTCCGCCGCGTTGTCCGTGTCTCACCTATGTGGTATAGTGGGGTCCCCGCGTTAGGGGCGCCGGAGAGGCACGAATCCCATCAAGGGAAGCGACATGCCGCTGCCGTGGCCGGCCATCCGGATTCGGGCATGGTTGCGCCGCCCGTGGCGCCAACGGGCGAAGGCCCTGGGCCTCGCTCTGCTTGGCGTGTGCGCGGCCGGCTCGCGGTCGGCGCCGGACGCCCAGGAGCAGGCGAAGGGTATCACCATCTCGCTGGGCGCGGACGATTTCGAGTACTCCGACGACGAGCAGACCGCCGTCCTGGACGGCAACGTGACCCTGCGCGCGACGGGCTTGCCGGGGAACGCGCCTGAAATCGAGATGGAGTCCCAGCGGCTGGTGGTCTCGCTGAAGCCGGGAGACGTTGTGTCCGAAGGCCGGACGATCGTCCGGGCGCCGGGGCTGGAGGTCGGCGGAGACGCCGTGCGGTACAATCTGCGGACCCGCGAGTTCCACGCGGCAGACGCCCGCGCTGCCATCGTCGTGCCCCTGCAGGACCGCGAGTTGACCGTGTTCGCCGAGGCCCGCACGCTGGCGGCCGCGCCGGAATCGGCCGAGCTGACCGCGGCGCGCCTCACGACCTGCGAGCGCGAACACCCGCACTATGCCCTGCGCGTCCGGAAGGCGAAGGCGGTCGCGGCGCGCGATCGGTTGACCATCTACGGCGGCGAGATCGAGTTGTACGGGGTCCGCATCCCGGTGATCCCCAAGTTCAACAAGTCCCTCGGCCTGAAGGACGACCGCCACGAGTTCGACCTCGACTTCCCGGGGCACTCGGCCATCGACGGCTGGTTCTACCCTCTGACGCGCCGCTTCACCGACCCCGAGTCGCCCACTCAGCTTCGGATGAACCTCCGACTGGCGCAGCGCGGTTGGGTCGCCGGACAGGTGCAGGCGGACACCCGCTCCGGCGGACTCCACGCTTGGGCCACCGGAATCCGTCGCAGCGCTCGCGATGCCGCCATCACCGAGAGCCTGCTCTACGACGCCCTGCCCGAGGTCGGGGCCGAGTTCTCCCATCCTCTTGGCGAGGCGAGCCTCTCGGCGCGGCTGGCCGGCGGCTTCTACCGTGAACAGGACCGGAACACTCGCCGGCGCGCCGCGGACGGCGCGGCAACGCTCTCCCTCGGCTACGACTGGCGCCGGCCCCTGGGCGGGCGCGACGCCGAACTCCGCGCCGGCCTCGGGGTTCGGGGCTCGCTCTATGCCGGCGGGAGCTCCTACCGCACCATCGACCTGCACGTCGGCGTCGAGCACGACCTCTGGCGCCACGCCACCGGAGAGCTGGGGTTTCGGCACCACTTCATCGGCGGCCGGACTCCCTTCGAATGGGACGACATCGACCTCAAGACGGAAGCCTACGGGCGGCTGACCACGCCGCTCCTCGGCCCCCTCGGGGTGTCGATCGGCGGTCGCTACGACCTGAAGCGGTCCCTCCTCCGCGACTACGACCTCGGCCTGCATTACACCCACCACTGCCTCACCTGGTCGCTCCAGTACAACCGGGCCCACGAACGCTTCGGGGTCGGCGTCAACTTGACGGACTTCACGTTCGGGGGGCGGCCGCGCCCGCAGCAGGCGCCGAAGGGGCGCTTCGGACCGTGGGCCTCCCTGGCCGCTCAGCCCCTGCAGCGTCAGGGCCTCGGCGAGCTGCCCGAGGCCGCCGTGCCGCCGGTTGCTCCCCTGACGGCGATGCCGACCGAGCTCGTGCTGTCACCCTCCCACCAACAGCGCGCCCCCGACGATCCCTCCGCCTCCGAGCGCCGGCCTCCACCCTCTCTGCGGATCGCTTCGACGGTTGTGTTCCCGTAGGTCTTCCGTCTCAGAGGCGCCCAGGGGCAGGCCGAAAGCGGGACCCTTCGGCTCCGCGCCGCGTAGAGACAGCTGAGCTTCCGGTAGAGACCAAGGTGCACTCATGAGCTTGCTGACCCGCATCTTCAGCTACAACGAGCGAGAGATCGCGCGCTACCGCCGCGTCGTGGAGCGCATCAACGCCCTGGAGCCCCGTCTCCGCGCGCTCTCCGACGGTGAGCTGGCGGCCCAGACGCCTCGGCTTCGGGCCCGGCTGGCGGCCGGGGAGACGCTGGACCAGGTGCTCCCCGAGGCCTACGCCGCGGCCCGGGAGGCGGCCCGGCGAGTTCTCGGCGAGCGCCCCTTCGACGTGCAGCTCATCGGGGCCATCGCGCTACACGAGGGTCGCATCGCGGAGATGAAGACCGGTGAGGGCAAGACCCTCACCGCGACCATGCCGATGTACCTCAACGCTCTGCTCGGCCGCGGAACGCACCTGGTGACCACCAACGACTACCTCGTTCGGTGGCAGGCCGAGTGGATGGGGCGGCTGTACCAGTTTCTGGGCCTCACCGTCGGCTTCATCCAGCATGACATGCCGCCGTGGGTCCGCCGCGAGATGTACCGGGCCGATGTGACTTACATCCAGAACAGCGAGCTCGGGTTCGACTACCTGCGCGATAACATGGCCCTCGACCGCGAGCATCTCGTCCAGCGCGATCTCTACTACGCCATCGTGGACGAGGTCGACAGCATCCTCATCGACGAAGCCCGCACCCCGCTCATTCTCAGCGGCGCCGGGGAGGACTCCACCGACCTGTACCGACAGGTCAACGCGGTCATCGCGCGCCTGACCCCCGGTCGCAAGGACGAGGACAAGACCGAGCACGGCGACTACATCGTGGACGAGAAGATGCACGCCGTCCACCTGACTGAGGTTGGGCAGGCCAAGGTCGAGAAGAACCTGGGCGTCAAGAACATCGCCGATCAGGGCGCGCTTGAGATTCGGCACCACGTGCAGGCGGCGCTGAAGGCCCATACGCTCTTCCACCGGGACAAGGAGTACATCGTCAAGGAAGGCGAGGTCATCATCGTCGATGAGTTCACCGGCCACCTCCAGCCCGGCCGGCGCTACAGCGACGGCATCCATCAGGCGATCGAAGCCAAGGAAGGGGTGACGATCCGCCAGGAGCAGCAGACAGCCGCTACCATCACCTACCAGAACTTCTTCCGGCTCTACGAGAAGCTCGCCGGGATGACCGGCACCGCCAAGACCGAGGAAGCCGAGTTCCAGCGCATCTATAACATGCCGGTCATCGTGATCCCCTCCAACCGACCGGTCTGCCGCACGGACCACCCCGATGTCGTGTACAAGACGCAGGAAGCCAAGTTCCGCGGCGTCGTCGCCGACGTGCTCTGCGCGAAGGCGCTGGGCCAGCCGGTGCTGGTCGGCACGCGCAATGTCGATGTCTCCGAGGTCATCGCGCGGCGGCTGCTCAGCGACAAGGCGCAACTGCTCGCCCTCGTCGCCGTCTGCCAGGATGATCTCCTCACCCGCAAGAACCTCGACCGCGCCGATCGCGACCGCATGATCGAACTCCTGCGCCAGCCCCTCGACGAGAAGCTCCCGACGGGCACGCTGGAGTTCGCGGAGGAGGATGAGGAGGAGGACGTCCCCCGCCGCGACGCCACCAAGGCCAAACGCACGCTCTCGCTGGCGCAGGCGCAGAAATGTGCCCGCGAGCTCGGGCTTGAGCCCGACCCGCTACACCCCACCAACCTCGACCGACTGCTCAACGTCTGGGGCATCGCGCCCAAGGACGCCGCCCTGGAGCAACGTGTCGAGTTGGCGGCGCAGCTGGGCGACGTGCTTCGCGACGACAAGGCCATCAACCCCCTCAACGCCAAGTTCCACGCCCAGGAAGCAGATGTGATCCGCGAGGCCGGCTGCGCCGGCATGGTCACGATCGCCACCAACATGGCCGGTCGCGGCGTCGACATCCGGCTTGGCGGGGCCCCTCTGGAGGGCGAGGACCGCTCGGCGGAGTACGAAGAGGTCAAGTCCCTCGGCGGCCTGCATGTCATCGGGACGGAGCGCCACGAGAGCCGCCGCATCGACAACCAGCTCCGGGGCCGCTCCGGACGCCAGGGCGACCCCGGCAGCAGCCGGTTCTACGTCTCCCTCGAAGACGAGCTCATGCGCATCTTCGCCCCCGAGCGCATGCGCTTCTTGACCGGCGGCTGGCCCGAGGAGGAGCCGCTGGCGACTCGACTCATCACCCGAACGCTCGCCCGGGCGCAGCACAAGGTCGAGATGCGCAACTTCGGCATCCGCAAGCACACGCTGAACTACGACAACGTGATGAACGAGCAGCGGTCCGTCGTTTACGCCAACCGCCGCCGCGTGTTGATGGGCGAGGACGTGCGAGACAGCGTGGTGAGCATGGTCGAGCGGGTGATCGACTCCCTGGTCACCGGCCACTCGCGCCAGGACAGCGGCGATGACGACTGGGACATCGAGGGCCTCTGCAGCGACCTCCGCGACGCGATCCCCGGTCTGGTCGAACGTCTCGCGGTCGAGGCGGCTGCCGCGGCCTTGGCTGAGACCTTCCCGCGTGCCCTGAGCGCCGCCGCGCAGGCCCTCCTGCGCGAGGAAGAGGAGTGGGTGATCCGTCTCCTGGAGCGGACCGTGCGCGAGGCGGCTGCCGGTCACGAACGAGGCGCCGAAGGGGCGGCGGCGCTGCTGGCGGAGGTGCAGGCGCTGGTCTATCGGGGCCGCCTCGACTTGACGGTGGGAGCGCTGCGGGAGAGTGAAGACTACGCCGGTATGGCGGCCGGCGCGTTGAGACAGTCGCTGGACGCCTCAAGACCCGGGGCGGAGGCCCGCCTCGCTCGCATCGAGGGTCTGCGGGTCGAGCAACCCGCCGACCCGGTAGAGGGTGCCTTGCCCGATGTCCGGCCCGCCTGCGAGGAGGCAGCGGCCATGCTGCGCGCCGCTCGGGTGGAGGAGCTGCAGAGCCTGCTGCAGCACTTGCAGCGCTCCGCCCCGGCCGCCGACCGCCGCGAAGCGCTGGTGGCGGCCGTCTCCCAGCGCCTGAAGGCCGCCGAGCAGACGAACGGGCTGGCCGAGCACCTCGCCGCGGACGCCCTGGGCCGAACGGTCAACGCCATCCTCGGCGAGCGTGCCCGACAGCTCTACAACGAAGAGCTCGAATGGCACGATCGGGCGCTTGAGCGGAGGGTCAACGACGCCATCAAGGTCCACGCGAACCCCGAGGCCGAACTGGCCGATTGGGACCTCGAGGCGCTCAACCGCGACGCCGAACAGATCGCCCCCGGCATCGTGGCCGGCCTGGCGGCCGACGCCGTTGAGGCGGCCGAGGCCCACGAGTACCCCGCCCTCCTTCGACAGAGCGCGGCCGGCGTCGCGCCGCAGCGTGACCCCGGACAGGCCGCCCAGCGTCTGGCCAACCTCGAGGAACGCATCGCCGCCGCCGTACGCACTGCCTTGCCGACCAAGACCCCCATCGAGCGCTGGAACCTGGAGCCCTTCTTCCGGAAGGCCGGCGAGGCCGAGGGCGAACTGCGAGGCTCCCTCGCCGAGGAGGCGCTTCGACGCGTGAGAAGCTCACGCCTGGGCGCCGAGCTGAAGGACCCCGCGGCCGAGCTGTATGCCCAGCGCGCGGTGGCAGTGCGCGGCTCCTGGGGCTTGCGCCGCGCCTTCGCGATGGACGCCCTGCGCAAGCTCCCCCCGGCCAGGCTACGGGATGAAGCGAAGCGCCGAGCGCTGGCTCTCCACTCGCTCCGCGAGACCCGCCTGGGAGAGGGCGCCCTGCGGCAACTCGAGCGCATGTCGTTGCTCCGGGCCATCGAGGCCAGTTGGCCCCAGCACCTGCAGGACATGGACCACCTGCGGGAGGCAGTCCACCTCCGGGCCTACGGCCAGTGGGACCCGCTCGTGCAGTATCAGAAGGAGAGCTACGAGTACTTCCAGCGCCTGCTCGACCGCATCGCCCAGGACGTCACGAAGCTGGTCTACGGTACCGACTTCGTCGCCCGGCCCGCCCAGCGCCGTCTCCGCCGCGCCGAGCCCGTTGCGGCGCCCGCGGACCGCGCTGCGGCGACGCCCGGAGCCCCCGAAGGCGCGCTTCCTGAGCGGCCGGCGGAGCTCCCGCGCCCTCACCGGCGCTGTTGGTGTGGCAGCGGCAAGAAATACCGCAACTGCCACATGGCCGAGGACGAAGCTGCCCTGGCCAGGCGCTAACGACCTCGAGGGGCAAGCCCGAAGGACAGGCGACCTCACCGGTCGCCAAGGGGACGGGCACCAAGAACGGGAGATCGGCCATGAGCTCGCCGGAGAAGATCGATCCGCTGCAGACGCACTTCGAGGTGCTCAAGCTCAACGAGAACGCCACGATCGTGCGGCGGCAGATCGAGGAGGAGTACGAGAAGCGCGCGCGTCAGCACCTGCAGCGGCTCGCGAAGCTCGACCCCGGGTCCGAGGAAGCCGAGACCGTTCGCGCGCGCCTGGCTCAGCTCAACGCCGCGAACGCCGTGCTGCTGCCGCGCAAGTCGCGTCGGGAGTACTCCGACCTCCTCCGCAAGCTCCGCACAGCGGAGCGTGACCTGGCGGAGGCCGGCGGGAAGCGGACCAGCGGGAAGGGCCAGGACGGGTCAGCCGTCCTCATCCTGCACCTCCGTCAGCAGGTTGAGCGCGTCCGCGAGGAGCTTCGGCGCCTCCACGAGGAGCAGTACCGGCGCCACGCCAACGACCATCTGGACGAGGCAGCCGGTGCGGCCGCCGTTGACGAGGGCGACGCCCAGGAGGAGGGCGCCCGCCGACGCGTCGCCCGGGCCGGCGAACGGGCCGCCGGACTTGCCGCCCTGCTCGCCCGTCGCCCGGTGAAGCGGTCGGCGTAGCCGACATCCCGCAGCGACCCCCGGGGGAGGCCTGTGCCATGCCCATCGAGACCGCCGACGTGCGCGACGCCGTGGCCCGGCTCATCGTGGCCGGCGATTTCCAGGAGCTGATCAACCTCTATACCGGCGGGGACGTCGCCGCGACGCCCGAGCGAATTGCGCGGCTCTACCCGACGGAGGGTCTGCCGTCTGCGGAGAGGGAGGCGCTGGCCGAGGTGTTGGAGGCGATCCCCGACGACCTTCTGCCGCGCCTCGACGTTCGGGCGACGGCCCCCTCGGAGATGGTCGAGCTTGCGGCCCGCTTCGCCCTGGAGCGGGGAAAGGGCGCCCTCGCGATCCGAGCCCTGCGCGAGGCCGAGGCTCTTGACCGGGCCCATCGCTCCTACACCGACTTGGCGCTGAGGAGCCTCGCGGACGGGGACATGGCGCAGGCCGCCTTCGAGCTGGTAATCGCGGCCCGCCTGGGTTGGGCCTCCGCATCACCCGAGGCGCGCCGCGACTTCATCACCGGGCTGGGGGTGAACCCCAACGAGCTGGCCGCCTCCCTCGGGGCCGAGAGCGCTCGTGGGAGAGTCAGCGGTGGCCGCGTCGTGCCGGAGTTCCCCGCCTGGCAGACCTACGGGCCGCTGCTCCACGCGCGCTGTCACGTTGAACCGTGCGTGTCCGACCTGCCGCCCGAAGTCTCGCTGCCGCTGGCCGTCCGCCTCTTGCTGCACACCGCCGAACTTGCCGAGCGGGCCCTCCAGACCGCGGGCGAAGCCCTGCCGTTGTTGCGGGCTCTCGCGACCGAGATCGACCCGGGCCTCCCTGGCTTCGCCCAACGCCATGCCGACGCAAGCGCCCACTACCGCGCCCTGCACGACGAGGGCCTCGTCCAGGACACCCGGCTCGCGGCAGCTGCCGCGGAAGCGCCCGCCGATCCGGAGCCGGCAGTTGAGGCCCCGGAGGGCGAGGACGAGCCTGACGCCCCGGCCGAGACCCGCGATGAGGAGTCGCCCGACAAGGCGGAAGCCACGCGCGAGGGACTGCGGGAGGTGCAGGCGCTCTTGCTGGGTCGCCCGGAGAAGGAATGGCGCAACGCGCTAGCCGAACTGACCGCGAGCCACCCGCTCAGCGTATTCACTGTCTGCACGGTCCACGGGGGCGAGCTCGGGACCTTCGTCATCCCGGCCGGCCGGCGCGCCGTCGAGTTCCTGGCCGCCGTCTGCGGGGCCTGACCTCCCTCGCGCGCGGAGACGGGAAGCCCTGCGAGCCGCGGTGGCTGCCCGCGAGCGCAGGCGTGCTGGCCTGCGTCCGTCTCCTTTCACCACCACAGGGGCTTGCCGTCCGGGTCGGTGTTGCCGTCTGTGATCACCTCGAAGTTGCCGTGGAGGGTGATCGGCGCTCCTCGTTCGCGGAAGCGGTTGCGCACCAGGACGGCCCGCTGGACCCCGGTCAGTACGAAGCCGCCCCAGATCTCGTTCTCCCGCAGCGTGATGTCGTGGATGGCGCGCGCCGGCCCGCCGGCGACCCTCGACGCCGCTTCGCCCGCGGGCGCCCCGGCGAACACCACCGCCAGCGTAGGGTTGCCTCGCCCTCGCTTCAGCACGCAACGCTCCAGCGTCACGTGGTGCGGGAAGCCGCCCTCAATGGGCTCGCAGTAGAACCAGAGCAGGGCCTCCACCTCGCACCCCTCAAGCCGCACGGGTGATTGCATCCGGCAACTTGCGCGGATCCGGCAGCGGCGGAGGGTCGTGTCCGGGTTGCACTGGGCCGCATCCCACACGAGCGTCCCTGTCCGAAGCCCCTCCACCGGGGTCTCCAACTGCAGTGTGCTCAGCGGCGCCGCCGGTTGCCCCTGGATGGGCGGCGGGGTCGGCCCGACCTCAACTCCGGTGATCCGGGCCTCCCCGAGGAGGCTGCGGGCCTCCTCGTCGGCGGCCGTCAGCGTCGCGCCAACGCGCCAGGGAATGGGCAGCAGGGGGAACTTCTGGCGGACCTCGATGCGAGTCGGGGCCGGCACGCGCTCCACAACACTGGCGTGCGTGGAGATGTTGAACGCGTCGTCATTCATCCCGGCGATC
>VGFB01000009.1 GCA_016869015.1 Armatimonadota bacterium | reverse complement strand
ACCGTCCCGAACAGGAATGTCGAGACAAGAACCCCGTGCATGGTGTGCTCCCGAGCGAGCGTCACTCGACCGACGCCATCGCCTCGTAGGTCTCGCGGCGGAGGACCTCGCCGCCGGCGCCTCTTCTGACCCAACATGTGTCGCCCGCCATCCGCAGGCCCCAGTCCGCTTGCACGACGGTCCCGCCCTCGGGCGCTGGACCCAGCGGGTTCTCGACGTCCATCGTGACGAACAGGTCGCGGCGGCCGTCCTCGAGGGTGATCTCGAGGGCAACGCACGCATCAGGATACGGCGCGCCGCCCTCGGCGACCAGAGGCAGCCGGCGCACGGTCGCGATGGCGGGCGCGTCCTCGTAGGGCTCGATGACGGCGACGAAGGTGGATTGCAGCGGCCCCTGTTCGGCCCGCCGGCGGACCATCACCCGGGGAATCCAGGTCTCGACGCTGGAGTCGTACAGCCCCTGCGTCACCCACCCTTCGCACGTCCACGCCTCGGCCACGGTGGTCAGGTCGGTGTAGCGGAGCCGCACCGGCCGCGGCGGGTCGATGAGCTTGTAGCGGTCCTCGATGGTCCAGTCCACGCTCCAGCCGGGTTGCGGGTTCGAATCGCGGCGGAAGTTGCGCATCTGCGTGCCGAAGCCGAAGTCCTCGGCGGGTTGCAGCGAGAGGCCGCTCGTCTCGATCGTGCCGAAGTGGCTGTGCATGAACTTGGCGTGGTCCGTGCCGCCGACGACGCGGAACACGTCGATCAAGTAGAAGCTGCGGTCGGACACGTCGATCTGCGCGACGGTGCGCTCGAACTGCTGCCCGGCGATGAGGCCCGGCGCCGACGCGCGGGTGGCGTGAAGGTCGGGCGCATCGACCCACAGAGTCGTGGTTCCCGCGCCGTCGACGTGACGGTTGCCGTCGACGACTACCGTGTTGTGCGCGGGGGTCGAGGTGTACCAGGCGGCCCGCTCGGAGCCCCACCCGCCGAACTGCACGGGGGGATAGCCGAAGTCGGGCATGAGGTCCAGGCCATGGGCGAACAGGCCGAGGTTCATCCCGTCGGCGTGACTGTGGCCGCCGCCGGAGTCATAGTCGAGCCATGTCGCGCGGGCGTTCGCCCCGTGCCCGCTGCGCAGGATCGCGAGGTGCCACTGCGCCTTGTTCACGCTGCCGAGCGCGGGCACCAAGCCGTGCTGCTCGACGGCGGTCCGCGTCTCGTCCTGCATCGCGGCCGGGTCCTCGCAGAAGAGGTCGTGGGGGAGGCCCTCGAGGGAGGCGCCGTTGGCCTCGTAGAGCACCTGCGCGTACGCGGGATCGCCGGTCTGCCGGTGGAGGCGATGGAGAAGGCTGAACATGGAGGGCAGCACCCCGGGGTCGCGGTTGAGGACCAGCCCGGCGTAATCCGGCATCGGGTGCGCGAAGGAGCCGGTATCGCCGGAGAGAGGGTAGTAGCGGCCGAGGCAGCGGGTGTCGATGTGGAAGCGGTACGTCTGGGCGAGACGCGGGTGGCGCTCGAACTGGGTCGCCAGGAACGTCGGGTCGATGCGGGCGAACTGCTCCAGGAAGAGACCCAGGCCCTGGATCACGTAGGCCGAGTAGCTCGCGAGCCCCTTCTCGCCGGTCACGCCGTCCACCGCCGTTGCGCGCCCCAACATCTCGTCGATCATCGGCTGGAGCTCGCCCCGGTTGGCGGGCCAGCCGAGCACGGCATGGGTGGTGATCAGCGCGACCGGCGTGCGCGGGTAGTTCGACACGATCTTGTGGGAGTTTGCGATGGCGTCGCGGAGGATGCGGTCCTCGATGTGGCGGCGGATGTCAGCGAGGCTCGTCTTCGGGTTCTCCAGGCCGTACTGCCGCGCCTTGGCCGAGAGGAACGCAACGAGCTCGGGATCATCGTCGAGGCCCTCGAAGACCTGGTCGTAGGCGAGAACCATCTCGCGGGTCTCCTCGCAAGCGTCGTGCCAGGTCGAGACGTACCCGGCGTGACCCGGCCCCTCGTACACAAGGGCCTGGGTCTTGAAATCGAAGGTGGGGTAGAGGTCGGCGACGCGATCGAGGAGCACGCAGGCCTTGTGAGCGTAGCGCCGGTCGCCGGTGACCACGTAGGCCGCGGCCAGGCTCTTGAGGCCGCCGAGGACCGCGTGCTTCCACTGGCCGTAGATGAGGTAGGCGCCGATGAAGCGCCAGCGCTTCTCGCCCTGCACGAAGCCCTCGCCGTCGTCGACGCCGAAGAGGTGCAGCGGATGGTTGGGGTCGGCGTGCTCGGCATTGAAGAGCAAGGCCCGGTCCGCCCGCGCGGGGGCGAAGACACCGTGCTCATCGAGGCCCGACCGGTAGAACGCGCCGAAGTCGTTCTTCGGGAAGGCCTCGCTGCAGTGTGGGCACCAGACCTTCCACGGCCGCCTCAGCGCGTCCATCCGCCAGTTGTACATCGGCACGCTCTGCTCGCACGAGGGGCAGTGTCCGTTCGACCACACCATCCAGCTGCGCGTGATCGTGGCGCCGAACATCAGCGACCAGAGCTCGTCGTCGCTCATGGCCAACCAGGGCGCGGCTGCCGCGACGATCTTGTCGCGCGTCTGCGCCGCCCACGCGTGCTGCTGCACGTTGCGACGCGCCGCCTCGACCAGCGGAGTGGGGAAGAAGGTACTGGTGTCCTTCGCGTAGGCGCTCGTGGCGATCACACTCCCGAGGCAGCAGGCGATGAGGGTCTGCAAGGGACGCCTCCGTAGGGCGGACGTCGGATACAGACACCGAGACTCGATGCGGCGCGAGTCTCGGTGTCAGTCCCCAATGGCTTCCGGCATCACTCCCCGACGGTCAGCACCGCCGGATTCGTCAGGGCTTCGTACCAGCGCTTCGCGAAGTCGCTGGAGCTTCTCGGGCCACCGATGATGTGGGCGTACGTGCCGCCGGCGCCAACGGTCGAGAAGCCGAGTTGGCCGAAGGCCGGCCCGTCATCCCAGTAGCTCTGTCCGTCCATCGGCGAGAGCGCGATACAGGCGTGCGAAGCCTGGTCGTTGTAGAAGCAGTACCACTGCGGATTCGGGTAGCCGGCGCTGATGTCCTCGTTCGCGCCCTGTCCGTCGATCTCCCGCACGCGGCCCCCGTCGTCCTCGTACGTGCCGGGCGCGGCGTACCACACGCGGCTGAACAGGCCGATGTGGCGCTCGGGCGCCGAGGCCTCCACGGTGAAGTAGCTCGGATAGAAGCTGTAGAGGCGCGTGACCACCAGCCCGCCGCGCAGCTCCTTCACCGTGCGGACCCGAGTGCGGACGGGGCCGTCGGCGAGGACCGCGAACTCCAGCAGCTTCCCCTCCGCCTCGCCCCAGCCCGTCTCCGCGGAGGAGAAGATGACTTGCTTGATGAGCGGGACCTCGGCTCCCGCGGGGCTCACGAAAGCAAGGGGGCGAACCGCGCCGTCGCCGAGGTTCGCGCGGTAGCCCTCGCGCCACGAGACGCTGATCGCGCCCCGGTAGTGCTCGCGGGCAACCGTGCGCGTCTCCGGGTCGAGCCCCCCGACGGGCGGCAGAAGACCGGTGCCTTCCGGTGCCGCCAGCACGACGCACCGCACGGTGTCACCCGGGGGGTGTTCGCCCCAGAGGACTGCCAGCAGCTTGCCGGCGGCCTGCGCGCGGCCGTCGAAGTCGGGCGCAGGCTCGAACTGCGAGTCGAGGACCTCGTCCGGTCGGCCCTGTTCATCGGCGAGGGCCAAGCGCACCGAGGTCGGATCGAGGGCCTTCCCCTCCAGCAACGGCGTCAGGTCGAGGTTACACTCGATCACCGGATCGGTGCGCGCCACGCCACGGAGGTCAAGCGTGGCGGGCAGCCGCCACGGCCAGCGGGCGAAGTCCGGGGGGATGAACACGTCGAGGGCGCCCCGATTATCGGCGGTCACCAGCTCGGGAGCCCCGGTGTCGGCGACCAGGAGCAGCTTGCGGAAGCCGTCGACCGCGCGAACATCCAACGGCACGCTCACCTCGGCGGCCTTCCCGGCGGCGGCCCTGACCGAGGCCTGGCCGGCCAGTCGCGCTTCGTCGGGGGCGTCCCAGTAGGCCTTCACCGTCACCTGAGCCGAGGAGCCGCCGACGTTCGAGACGGCCGCCTGGACCCGGCGCAGCGGCTCGTCCTCCGGCACGCGCCACGTCGTCAGGGCAACATCCGCGGCGCGGGCGGCGTCGCCGTAGATGAGATCGAGAGTCTGCCAATCCCCTCGCGGCTCGATAACGAGGAAGCGCCCCTGCAGCTTCACCGGGACGTTTCGCCGGAGCTGCAAGTCGAGGCCGACCTCGACCAGGCGGCAGGGGGTGGGTTTCCAGGCGGCGTCGAGGACCTTGGGATCGAGGGCGGCGACCTTCGTGCCGGGCTCGAGGCTGACGCGAATGCGGCCGGACTCGATGCGCTGAGCGGTCACCGGGCCGACAGCGCGGATTCCGCCCACCTCGCTCTCCGCATCGGTCTCCAGGAACCGGTAGCCCGGCCGCTCGATGTAGGTCTCGCGCTTGCCGTCGATGAGGGCGAGGTGCTGGTGGATGGCCGGGCCGTCGGCGACGATCCCGTTCGTGGGCACGAGCCACGTCTTGCCGGCGCTGTCGATCTTCGCGGGCTCGGGGCCGAAGTTCACGGTGACAGCTGTTCCGTCGGAGAACCGGGTGCGCTGGACGGAGCGGTCCTCGGTGAGGAACTCGTGGGAGACCATCGCCTCGTAGCCGACGGCTTCCTGGATCTTGCAGCAGTTGCGGTAGGCCTGCAGGAAGCGCTCCTTGCCCCGGCCCGTGAAGCCCAAGCCCAGATCGGTGGCCCACATCAGCGGCGCGCCGCCGTAGAGCGCGGTGAAGGCGACCTTCCGGTCGGTGAGGTCGGGGCGGACGCGCTCGAGGTAGCCGATGGAGTCGCCCCAGTACCACGTCGAGACCACGCAGTCGTGGAAGGCCAGCTCCCAGAAGGGCACGCGCGTGTCGTAGCCGATGCCCCACTTCAAGTACCGGTCGCTGATCTCCTCGGGCTTGGTGACCTTCACCAGATGCCCGGCGGGCCAGCTGAAGAAGATGTTGCCCGACAGCATCCCTTCCTGGTAGTCCAGCACCCCCGCCGACCACGCGCGCCCATGCTCGCCGCCGACCACGAGGCCCTGGTCACGAATCCACTGCAGCATCGCGGTCTTGTTCTCACGATCCTCGGTGCGCGTGCAGGGATGATCCTCGGAGTAGCACTCGACAAGGCCCATCGCGGTATGCACGTCGAGGAAGCGCGCGTTGTAGGGGCGCTCGGCGAGGACCTTGGGCACCTCGTGCTGCGCGCCGGCGAGGGCGGTCTCCGAGCAGCGGCTGAACCAGGTGTGGCTGCCGTCCAGCAGCACCCAGCCCGTCGCGCGTTTTCCGTCCTCCTGAATGCGCACGTAGGCCTCGGTGGGCGTCCGGCCGTCGTAGGACTGCGTGTTCTCGTCGGTATCGACGTACTGGCTGTACTCGCCGACGAGGTAGCCGAGGGCCTTGATGCCCTCGATCTGGTCGGCGGGGTATGAGCCGCTGACGAGGCACCGGTCGATCCCCGCCGCCCGGGCCTCGCGCGCGAAGGCCAGGCCATCGCTGCCCCAGACATCCGGCGCGCCGATGAGAAGGTCCTCGTTCGGGTTGGCGGCGCGCTTCTCGCGGAGGGTTCTCACCCAGCCCTGAGCCGCGCAGAACTCGCGCACGCGCTTCGCGAGGGGCGCGTAGCCGTCCTCGGCGGCGAAGTGCCAGGTCGTGCGGTACTCGGGCAGGCGCTCGCCCTTGTTCCGGTCGCCGTGGACGATCAGCGCGAGACGCTGCTGCTCGCCGAAGGAGCCCGGTTGCAGATCGGCGTAGGTGCTGTCGTAGTCCTCGAAGAGGCAGAGCACGCTGCCCTGGCTGCTGGTCACCGCGGCGGCAGGCATGTCGAGGCTGCTGAAGACGCCCAGACCCGCGACCGGCGGCGCGAGGTCGTCGGCCGAGATCAGCGTGCCGTTCCCGTAGACGGGCAGGACGTACTCCGCAGCCTCCGCCTCGGGCAGGAAGCCTCGCATCAGCGGCACCGACCACTGCCAGCCGTCGACGAAGGCCGCGCGCATCTGCAGGTCCCGCGAGCCCTCGGGGAGTCGCACCGTGCACCGAATCCGCCCGACCGTCGCCTCGGGCCGATCGGCGGCCAGGAGCCACGTCAGGCCGTCCTCCCCGGCGGGCGCGACCTCCGAGCAGAGCGGAGGCCGACCATCGGGGATCGTGGGTGCGGAGCCGTCGGCCTCCACCAGGACGCCGACCGAGTAGGTGCTCGTGCGGCCGATCTCATACGTGCCCGGGAAGTACTCCTGGGCGGAGCGCTTGCCCGGCTCGTCGGCGTCGTTGACGCCGAAGGCCACGCGGAAGCGCCGCCCCGCCGCGACCGGCTGGAGCGTAATCAGCGCGCCGATGGAGGTCGAGGTCTCGGCGATGTAGCCGGGCCGCCCGACGAGGTTCAGGCCCGCCGCCTGCGCCAGCGCGAGCGCCTCGGGCTCAGCCGCGAAGTCGGCTACCGGGCGCGCGCGGGCCTTCGCCCAGTCCTTCCACTCACCCCACAGGAAGCCCCCGGGGTCGTTCGGGTCGAGCATGAAGCCGGCCTGGTCCCAGCCG
This sequence comes from Armatimonadota bacterium, assembly GCA_016869015.1. GTDB lineage: Bacteria > Armatimonadota > Zipacnadia > Zipacnadales > VGFC01 > VGFC01. The sequence continues at coordinate 12,117 of VGFB01000009.1, read as the reverse complement.
ACCTGCCACTCGACCGAGTCGGCCTCCCACCACTCCTTCTGCTCGCGGTTGGCGGGGGCGAACACGTCATCGGCGACGATGAAGAGCGCGTGGAGGTTGGTCGTGTCCCAGCGCAGGCCGACCGCCGCCGAGAGGTCCGCGTCGCCGTCGAGCTGCCAGGGCTTCTCGCGCGAGAGCAGCGAGGCATCCAGGCGGACCATGCGCGTGCCGGCCCACTCGGTGGGGCGACCGTCGAGGGTGATGGGCTCGGCGGTCGGCAGGACGACGATCTCCTCGCCCGGTGGGCACTGCAGCTTGTCGCGCACGGAATCCGGCTGCCGATAGCGCGCCCCGGTCTGCTGGTCCGTGACGGAGAGGGCGCCGGTAGCTGAGTCGAGGGAGACGGAGAGGACCTGGTTCTCGAGGATCCACGTACCGCCCTGCTGCTGCACGCCGGCCATCGACGGCCGGGCACCGATGAATGCCAACGCAAGGCACGTCATGACCGCTCGCCACATGGCTCTGCCGCCTGCCTCTCCCGTGGGGTCCGCTGCGGGAGAGACATGCCGCGCGCGCGTCGCATTCTCCTTCGCAGGCGCAAGCCGCCAACCGGGCGGCAGGGGACCCCTCGTGGGCGGCGAATCTTGCGGGCAGGCATCGAGGATGACGGATCCTGTGGGCAGCCGTCGAGCGAGGTGGTCACGAATGCGGGCGTATGGCACGGCCATGCTTGCAGTGGGTCTTCTGGCGGCGTGGGCGGTCGCCGATGAGGGGAGCATCCTCTGCTTGCGCAGCGGAGGAGGCGACCGCCTCGAGGCCATGAGCCCCGATGGCGCGCAGCGAGTGGTGCGGCTGGAGGCGGGGGACCTGGGGGACGGGCTGGCGGTGTCCCCCGACGGGCGGCGCGTCGCCCTGGCCGCGGGAGCCCTGTGCGTGCTTGAGCCTGGACAACTCCTGTGGTATCCCCACCTGGCGTGGTCTCCACGGAATGACGAGCGGCCGGAGACCGCCGGCGCACTCCTCTGGACTCCGGACGGGAACGGCCTCGTGTTCACCTCGGGGTCGGGCTCTGTGTGGGCGACGGGCGTGGACGGCAGCAATCTGCGGCTGCTCCACCGAGGGGACACGTGGATCAGCCGCCTGGGCTTCGACCTTGACGGCAGGCTGCTGGTGGAGAACGGGGGCGGGGCCCGGTTCGCCATCGACGTGGAGACGGCACACAGCACAGAGCTGGCCCTGTCCGACACCGAGGCGAACGAGCTGTGGGCGCTGCTTCCGGTGTGGTCCCCCGACGGGGCGCGCCTCGCCTATCACTGGCGTGGGGAGGCGCTCGTGCGCGGGGCGAACGGCCAGACCACGGACCTGACGCAGGGCCGGCTGGGCAGCGTCTGGCCGCTATTCTGGACGCCGGGCGGGGAGGCCGTCGTGTGCCGGTCTCCCGGCGGCAAGGTGTGGGAAGTTGCGCTCGACCCCACCCTCGAGCCGCGACTGCTGACGCGCCGCGCGGTCCCGGAGGCCCAGATCGAGGGCGGGTGGGCGGAAACCGCGTGGACCGCGGTGCCCGTCGAGGGCTGGCTCCCGCCTCCCGGGCCGCTGCCTCCCGCCACGGTCAACGTGACCTCTGAGCCCTCAGGCGCGGACGTGTTCCTCGACGGGCACTTCAAGGGCCGCACGCCCCTGCAGGCCCCGATTCTCTCCGCCGGTGAGGTGACGGGGCAGTATGCGCTGGCGGTCGTGAAAGACCACCTGGCGGGCGTTACGAGGAACGTCCAGGTGTGTCAGGGCCAGTGCCTGGACGTTCAAATGAGGCTGTCTGAACGGCTTACCGACCCAACGTGGCCGGCCGGGTTGGCGCACGTACGCAGCGAGGTCCGCCGGGCCATCCTCCATAGGAGCCCGCAACTTCTGGGCCAGTTCTCCGCGTCCGAGGTCGTGTTTGAGGAGGAGTCGTCGGAATAGGTCTCCGTGTCCGAGTCGAAGACGTACCGCCGCACTGCCCGGGGACGTCTGCCCTTCCCCGAGGCGACCAAGCTCCTCTTCGGTGAGTTTCGCGACGCCATGCTCGATTCGCCGGAGTACTTCGATGACCCGCCCCGACGACCCGGGGACCGGGGCTGGGAGGCCGGTTTCGGGGGTGGATTCGGGTGCGAACTGAGTATCGAGCAACGCGACGGGAAGTGGTGTGTCACGCGGGTCTACGCGTGGTACGGCGACCAGTAGGGCGAGTCGGCCATCGTCAGTCAACGGACGCAGGCGGTGACGTGCGCGGACCGGGTAGTCGGCGTTCCCGGCGGGAGGTTGGCAACTGAGACGCCTCGGACCGGCAATCCCCCTCTGGACATGCATGGGTCTCGCCGTGATGGGTCCGGCCGCCCGGTGCTGGCCGGCAGGCACGGAGGCCGCCGTCAAGCCGCTGGAGGCCGAGGGCTACACGGTCGTCGCCGCCGCCGAGGGCGATTTGGACGGCGACGGCGTGGGAGAGGTGGCGGTCAGCCTCGCCGACTCGACGATCCGCCAAGAGACGCAGTTCATGGAGCGAAGCGAGGCGGGCCACGCGCTGCCCGCTCGCGTGGTCTTGCTGAAGCCCGACGAGGGGCAGCCTTGGGCCGAGTTGCCCCTTTCCGGCGGCACCGGGGGTGACGCGGCCGTCTACGAGGTATTAGCGGCCGTCGACCTGGTGGCAGACGCACGCCCGGAGTTGTTCGTGCGCTCCTATCGCCCCTTCTGGGGCAACACCGGCGAAGGCGACGCGCACATCTACGCCTACCACGACGGCGCTTTGCGCGAGATCTGGCGGGCCGAGGGACAGAGCTGGCGCTGGGCCCGGGTTGCACACGCAGAGGTCGCGCGTACCTGTGCAGGGCGGGAGGTGCTGGTCGCCGCCCCCTCCGCCGACCCCTACCACCTGCAGAGCACTCCCCAGCGGTTCTCGTTGTCAGCCTACGGCTACCGGGGGGACCGGTACGAGCTCCTCTCACAGCGACTGACGGTGGGCCGCTACCGCAGCGCCGACGAGGCCATGGCGGCCTTGGGGCGCGGGTGTCGGCGGTTCTGACGGCCGAACCAGGCCGCGGACGGGAGGCCACGACCATGGGCGCTGCGGGGACGCGAGGGCCGGCGCAGACAACGGGTCTGGCGGCTCTGGCCGGGACCGCGCTGGTGTTACTGGGCGTCCCAGGCACCGGCCGGCCGGACGAACGCCCGCTGAGCGCCGGGGCCGCCATCGCCTTCCTCCGCGACGGGGACGTCTGGACGATGCGTGAGGACGGCTCGGAGCAGGCCCAACTGACCCACTTGCGCGATGTGGGCTTCCTGTCCTGGAGCCTCGACGGCCGCCGGATCGCGTTCGCTCGACCCAACGCCATCTGGGTGATGACTGACACGGGCCACCGGGTTCGTGAGGTGGTGCGGACAGGGCATCCCGGCGCCCGCCTGGGGGCCGAGACAGACCGCCTGGTTGAGCGTGGCTGCAGCCTCTCGGAGCCGTGCCTCCTGCCGACCTTCACATGGCTGCCCGATGGGCGTCACCTCGCGTTCGCCTCGCCTGACCAGGTGTGCGTGGTTCGGGTCTCCACTGGCGCCATCTCTCAGGTGACACACTTCGCCGAAGGGTGGTGTGATGAGGTCTGCTCCTCTCCGGACGGCCGGCAACTCGCGTTCGTTCACCTGCAGCCGCTGGAGAAGGTGCCGGACGAGACAGATGGCCCCCACTGGCATCGCGAGAGGCTCCATCTTCTGGACCTCCAAACAAGCGAGCTGACGTGTATAGTCGATGGAGACGAGCCGGGTCCACAGGGCGAACGCCTGATCGTGAGCCTCTCGTTCGGGCTGGGCGGGCCGCACCTGATCTACTCCGATGTGCCCCATGCTTTCGGCGACGGACGCGTCACCTCCGTCGATCTGCCAACGCTTCAGCCAAGCGACCTGTCCGACGGCAGCACGGGGCGTCTTGCTCACTGGTACCCGGTCGGGTCGCCCAAGGGGGAGCAACTTGCGGCACTGTGCTTTGGCTGGGAGGAAGACGCGAGTCGCTATGGCGACGGCATCGCCACCTACGACCCCCAGGTCTCTGCGTGGCGCTACTACTGGTTGACGCCGTGGGATGACCCCGAACCAACGCACGATGACCTCTCCTATTCCCCGGACGGGACACGCATTGCCTACGTCCAACGTGCAGGGCACAGAGCTGTGCCCGCAGTCTGCGTCCTGAACCTGCGCTACGGCGGCGTTCGGCGGCTGACCGACAACGCCACGATGCCGCGCTGGCGGCCGAGGGCGGCGACGGCCGCCGATGGTTGAGCGGCCGCGCACGAGCCTGAAGGCCCATGTCCGGCGGCACACTCGGGGTCCAAGGGGGAAGAGCGATGGAGCGGAGACGTGTTGGGATCGGGTTGTGGGGGGCCACACTGGCGCTTCTCGTGGGCGCGGGCGTCGTTCGTCCGGCAGACGAACTCGCCGAGGTGCGTCAGTTCATCCCGGCGGGCGCCCAGGTCCTCTTCCACGTGCAGGCCAACGTGGACGACACACCGGGGAAGGAGTGGATCATCCAGTACAAGCTCGTGCCGCCGGGAGAGTCAGACACCTGGCCCGCCGGGTACACCCACCTGCTCATCCTATGTGAGCGCGATGGGGAATGGCGCAAGGTCTTCAGCCACGAGCAGCTCGATGAACTCGAGTTCCGGGACCTCGATGGCGACCGCGTCCTGGAAGTCATCATCTGGTGTCATGACGAGGGGAACTGGGGCTTCAGCGTCCTGGACTTCCAGGACGGGCGATTTCGTCTCCTTCCCGGGCTGGCGTTCGGGTACCCGACCTCTCACCGCCAAGGCCTCATCGACCTCGAAGGCGATGGCCCACTCGAGCTGATCGCCACGGGGCAACTTCCCGGCTACCTCGCGGCGATGGCCCCCGAAGAGGCGACCCCTCTGCCCGGGCCCAAGGCGAACGGGCCCGGGCACTTGGACGTCCGGTTCTACCGCCTGGCGCACGATCACTTCGTGCTCTACTTCCCTGCTCCCTCGGCGGTGGTGCACGGGTTAGGCGCCGGACTTGCCAGCGGCTACGACGACACTCTCTTCGCGGCTACCGAGGCGGCCGGCATCCTGGGCGTCGAAGCGTGCGTGCCGCGTCTGCTGGAGCTCCTGCATGAGCCTACGGAGGGCGTGGCGGCGACGGCCGTAACCGCTCTGGGCCGAATCCGGACTCCAGAGGCCATTGAGGGCGTGCTGCAGGCAGTGCAGGACAGGCGAGGGGGGGTAGTCTTGGCCGCTGCAGACGCCCTCTGCGACATTGACGATCCCCGAGCCACGGAGGCTCTCCTGGCTGTGCGCAATCACCCATTCCCTGAAGTTCGGGATGCGGTGGCGCGCAAGCTCAACAAGACACAGACCGGTGATCCACAAGGGGCCGCGGTCGAGACGGAGCCCGAGACGGAGCCCGAGGAGCCGTCCGAGCCGAGCGTCCCCTATCTCATCGCGGAGCTGGGCGAGGACGCCACGGTGCCTCGTCTGGAGGCGATCTTCCGGGAGCACGAGGCGTTCGGCCTGGCGGTGGTCGAGGCACTGGTGGCCGTGAGAACCGCCGAGGCCATCGCAGCCTTGCGCAACCTGGGGCGCACCTCGCATGTCGAGACGAGTGCCGCAGCCACGTTGGCCCTCATTGACCTGGGTGTGCCCGACGCCTTCGATCTGCTGCTGGAACTCTCGCGATCGGGAAACCACGAGGCGAAGCGGCGTCTGCTTGGGATGACCGGCGAGGCCGTAGAGCAGGAGCTGACGCGCTCGCTGGCCGAGGATGCTCCGCCGCCCGATGTGTCGATCTGGGGAGACCTGTACTGCGCAGACTACGAGACGGGGTATGTTCCCGGCTGGTTCACGGCCGTCTCGGAGCGGCTGGGGGACGCGGCCCTCCCGATCCTGGTGTCGCGAGTGGAGCGAACGCTGCCGTCGCGCCTCGACACCGGCGCCCAGCCTGGCGAAGGGGATTGCGCCGCGGCGGTTGCGGCTGCGCACCTGCTGCGGGAGCGGGGCGTGGTCGAGGCGATTCCGCTGCTGCAGGAGATGAGCGCTACCCATGCCACCACTGAGGGGCGCGAGGTCGCGACGTGGTCGCTCGTTTCGCTGCGCCGGAAGGCAGCCGGGGCTTCGGGGCCGCTATTCCCGGCCGACTGATGGGCCCTGGGGGCGATGCGTCATGAGGCTTTCGGCAGGTCTGACGCCGGTCATTCTCGTCGGCGCCGTGTTGTCATGTCTGGTGGCCGGGTGCTCCGGCCCCGGCACGCCGGCGGAACCTGCCGAGCTTCGCGAGCTGAGGGACGCCGCCGCCGACCACGTGACGACCGTACTGTTGGTTAAGCGCTGGTTCGCCATTCTCTACGCCCGGCAGGAGACCGTCTTGGGTGGGGGGGCGGCGGACGCCCAGGCGTGTATCCCGGAGTGGGTGCAGCTTCCGCCCGAACCAGGGGACCCGTCAGGCCTCGAACGATGGCGGGGGACCATGTCCGACTGCACCGTCATCGATCTCGTCCGCGACAAGTGGACGGGCGCCGGCTACCAGACCTTCCACTACCCGGACGGGCGGACCAAGACCGTCACCTTCCAGTCGGTGGACGGCGGGCAGTACAATGCCCACACCGTCGAGGAGACCTTGTGGGACGGTGCCCAACTGGTGTACGAGCGCGGCATCGACCCGTACTCCCGAAAGCAAGAGCAGTATGAGCGGGGGACGGCGACGCTTCCCGACGGGCGCTCCATCGCGTTCCTCCACCTCCGCAACACTGACCGCGACGTGCTTGAACTGGACCCGGATGACGGCTCGCGCCTTGAGATCCGGGTTCCTCTCACTGGCACGCTTGCCTCGCCCTTCGAGCCCTTACTCGCGAAGGGGGCGAGCGGCACCTACGAGAGCCCCTCCGGCGACCGACAGACGTTCTGGCTCTGGGGAGAGGCTGGGACGCGATGGGACCGTTGGGCCCTCGAGGCTCGGGGCGGCGTGACGGGCGGCTTCACGGTGGAGGCGGACTTCTCCGGAGCCGGCGCCCTGAGGAGGGAGGGGGCGGCGCTCGGGGTGCTGCGATGGCAGTCCACGGGAGAGGGCAGGCTCGAACCCGTGGGCGCCGCTGCCATCCAGGTCGCGCCCAGTGCCGCCGCTCGCGACTTCCAGATTGACCAGTGGATCGGCAACATCGCCGCCATGGGCCCGATGCCTCTCTACTGACGACCGGTTGGCGGTCCCCTTCGGGAGGTGGTTGCCGTGTGCGGTGGCCGCGCTCTACTGATGGGCATCGCCGTCCTGTTGTGTGCCCGTTGCCCTCGCGAACCGGCGACACCAAATGCACCTTCGACGCCGCCGAGCCCTGGGCGCAGCGGTACTTCGTCGCGGCGATGAAGGAGGATCGGGAGATCGTCTCTCGCGAGCTGTTCATGCGTCAGGGGCAGAGCGAGGAGCTGTCGCTCGTCCTGGACACTCCGCTGACCGAGATCGGGGTGGGCAGCGTGAACGGGTAGCCCGATCTCTCCAAGGCTCAGGGCAAGACGAACGAGACCGCCTTCCCTGACGGCGTCCACGCGAGTCGCCCTCCAGCGCGTTCGGCTGCCACCGGGCCGAGGGAGGAGCTGTCCTCCGCTAGCGCCTCCACCGTGGCACCCTCCCCAGCGGCGATCTGCACTCTCGTCACCGCCGCGATGACGATCAGCTCTCGCCCGCCCGACGCGTGGGGCCGGAGGGCGAGCGCGCCGTCGGTCTCGAGGGCGCCGAAGTCGCGCAGCGTCCCGCCGCCGTCCACGAACGTGTACTCGGGGGACCGCACGTAGCTCTGGCGCACGCCATCGGTGACGGTGGACCACTCCTCGAAGTCGTCCCCCATCACCGCCACCCAACCATGCGGCGAGAGGTCATGGGGCTTCCCCGCCAACTGCACCTGCCAGCGCTCCTGCGGGTCGCAGTTGACGGCGACCTCGAGGCCGTTGCGATAGCGGACGAGGACCTGGTTCGCGCCGTTGAGGCCGCGCTTCAGGACCTCGGTAATCGGCAGCAGCTCGCCGTCGACGTGGTAGAGGATCGACTCGACCGGCTCCATCACGTAGCGGGATTGGAGCTGCTGGATGAGGTAGTAGTAGCGCCCCGCATCCTCGAGGCTGTCGACTGTCTGGAAGCCGATGTGCCCGTAGGCGATGGTCGTCGCCAGGCCGCGCCAGGTGTCACCGCCCCAGGCCCAGTGGGGCTGCATGGCGATGTCGGCTTCGAGGGGATGGATCTTGCGGAGGTCGAAGTCCACGAACAACGGCTGTTCGGTCGCGTTGGGGATGCCTGTCTGCGCGTAGTTGCCGTCCACGAGGCCGGCGGAGAACCAGTGGTGGATGCCTTCGCTGAAGATGGGGCCGTGGTAGGCCTTGTGGCCATCCATGAGGAGCGCGCCCCAGGCCCGGAAGTTCGCGGCGAACTTGCCGGCCCCCGGGCTGCCGGCCTGGAAGTCCACCTGCCCCCAGGGCGGGTAGGCGGTGTGGCAGTCACGGTAGGCGGTGTTCGTGCCGAACTTCCGCGCCACCTCACGCGGGTAGTGCAGCGCCAGCTCCAGCGCCTTCAGCGGCCGGATCGCGTACGTCGGAGGCCAGACGCGCATCAGCTCGCCGACGGAGTTGCGCGCCGCGTTGCGCTCGTCCCAGGACTTCCCGAGCGGGTTGTAGTCGGTGAAGTTCTCGTACAGGCCGATGTAGTAGCCCATCTCACGCATGGCCTGACAGTAGGCGATCATCTTCTCATCGCCGACCTCGGGCGAGGCCTCGGTGCAGAAGGTGTACTCCTGCGGCCCCTGGCCCACGTCGGCGCCGTCGCTCCACGCGTCCTCGTGGTGGGTAACCATCACCTTCGCGATGCCCCGCCGCTTGTACTGCCGCCACATGTCCAGCCAGATGTCGTAGCGATCCCGGCTGATCCCGCCGAGGTGGTTGTACAGGTGGGTGCTCGTGACGGCGCGCTGCGTCGAGGGCGGGTTGGGGATGTTGGGCAGCACCTCCTCGAAGCGCGAGGAGAGGTTGATGAACTGCCGCTCACCGAGGGGGTTGCGCGTGCCATCGGTGAGGGGGCCGTAGTACGAGCCACCGTTGAGGATCGCCGTCGTATCGGTAACGCCGGAGGCCACGTTGAGCCCTGAGGACTCGGTGTTGTACCAGTCCAGCAGCGTGAGGCAGAAGGTGTCCCCGTCGAGCAGCACGTGCGGGCCCTGGCTGTAGATGGTGAGGTACGGCACGCGGAGGATGCGCGGGCGGGTCAGTCCCTCGGCCCAGCCCAGCCGCAGCGCGGTCGCCTTCGCCTCCCGCGAGCCCCAATCGACGATGAGCGACTTCCCCTTGGCCCGCAGGGCGAGGGTGTACTCGGTCGCGTCGCCCTCGCACGCTGCGCGCCAGCGCGTGGAAAGGCCGCCGTCCTTCACCTTCGCATCGACCAGCGTCCGCTCGACCTCGGCCGAGGTTGGCTCGCGCTCGCGCCCGGCAAGCAGCAGCACCGGCCCTGCGCCGGCGCACGGCGTGAACACCGCGCGGTCCGCGACCTGCGCCGTGAGATCGGAGAGCGTGCCCGTCTTCGGCGTGTAGCGATACACGACGCGCTCGTCGCCCCGGATGGTGAAGACGAAGGTCTCGGCCTCGCGAGTCAGTGCCACCTCGGCGGGCTGCTCGAGGGTCGGGAGGATCGTGTCGGGTGTCGTCGGGAAGGGCAGGTCGTCAAGCAGCCGCGGCCGGAAGCTCGGCAGGGGCATGTCGTCCTGGTAGAAGCTGAGTGACTCGAGGTAGATCGTGCGCGGCTCGGGTTGGGTCCCGTTGAGGACCTCGATGGCCTCCAGCTGCGCCGGGTGATGGACCACGCCGTCGGCCGGGCCGCCCCAGAAGAGATGCCGGGGATCGCCGACCGGGTCGTCTCGCAGCCGCTTCTGCAGCCAGCCGTAGAAGCGGAAGTCGACCGTTCCCACGTGCAGCCGGTGCCGCTGCCCTCCCGCGTCGAGAAGACGCACCCAGAGCTGCACTTGCGGGGTATCGGGCTTCGGGACCCACGCCCAGTTGTTGCCGAAGACCCACAGGCTTACCGCGTTCCACTTCGCCGGCAACGGGACCGGCTTCGGCGGCAGGAGTTCGAACCGCCCGGAGCCCCCCGGCGAGGCGTACACGAGCTTCGCCTGGTACCGCAGGCCCTCGTAGCAGGGCTCATCCTCGGAGCGCAACAGCTGCCCCGTATCGCCCTCCATGTGGGCGACGCGCCAGCCCGTCAGCTCCTCGAAGGTCAGCGTGGCCGGATGCTCGCGCTTGCGCCCCCTGAAGCCGCGCCAGATGGGCGTGACGTGCTCGGGCTGCGCCTCGACGGTCGCGTCGGTGTACGTCGGCTCCTGCGCCACGGCGTGGCTCACCTCCACATCGTCGAGGTACACGGTGAAGGGCTTGAGCAGATCGGGCGGCGCCTCTTCCTGCGCGACGAACAGCAGCCGGCTGATCCGCGTCGGGTCGACCTTCCCGTCCGCATCGGGCGCCCAGTCCGGGTTCCCGGCTTCGCGCACCGGCCGGCTGAGGAACTCGTGCCACTCCGGATCGGAGTAGGTCTCCTCGGGGATGCCGAGGATCCAGTGCGAATCGCCGCCGCCCGTCTTCCCGTTGCTCTCGACCAGGATGATGCCCCCGTGGGGCAGCTGCGCCAGAGGACTGCCCTTCAGGCGGAAGCGGATCCGGCTCTCGGGAGACAGGCGCAGATCGCCGATGTCCGTCTGCCATGTCGCGCGCACCATCGGGGGCTGGGCGTTCAGGATGAGCGTCACCGCGAGGCTGCGCTTGCCGGCGAAGGCCTGCTCCTCGGTAACCCGCACCGAGTCGGTCGGGCCCGACTCGTTGGTCCACATCCGCTGCGCGCCCTCGAAGTCGCTGAGGAGAGTCCAGGGGTCCGGAGCGTCCTGGGCGAAGGCGCCCGACAGCAATGCGAGCGCAGTCAACAGGGCGGGCATCGGGGGTCTCCCATCGGCAGTGATCGAGGCGCGGCCCCCCGCAGGTTGGGTGACGTGGAAGGAAATCCCTGCTCGGGAGGGTGTTGGTAAGGAGTGGCATGGGCAGCCCGCCCGTGCACGGATCCCGTCGTCCAACAGGGGGATGGAGCTCACCATGACCAAGCGCGAGCGCGTTCAGGCAGCTGTCGCGGGTGGGGAGACAGACCGCGTGCCGTATAGCTTCTGGTACCACTTCACGTGGATTGAGGACAAGGCCGGCGAGGAGTTCATCCAGGCGGAGATCGACTTCGCGACGCGCCATGAAGTCGACTTCCTCAAGGTCATGCACGACGCCCCCTACGACATGCCGCCCTCGCTGCCGGCCATCGAGCACGCGGCGCATTGGCGGCTGATCGAGCCGCTCGACGTGCGCCGGGGGCACTTCGGGCGGCACTTGGAGGCCCTCAAACGCATCCGGGCGAGCCTGCCCGATGACCGGCCACTGGTCGACACGGTCTTCCACTGCTTCGCGTACGCGCAGCGGATCGCTGCCGCGCGGCCGCTCGTGCTGGACCACCTGCAGGAGGACCCGGAGGCGGTGGCCTACGGCCTGCAGGTGATCGGCGAGACACTGAAGCGCTGGGCCAAGGTGACCATCGAGGAGGAGGGGGTGCTGGACGGGATCTTCCTGGCCATCAACGGGGTCAGTGGGGAGTTCACCGACGCTGCGACCTACGAGCAGGTGATGTTGCAGGTCGACCGAGAATGCCTCCAGGCCGGGCGGGACGCCGGCGGGTGGCTCAACATCGCCCACCTGCACGGACCGGACCTGCACTTCGACCTGGGGCTGGCTCTGCCGTACAACGCTCTCAGCTGGAGCGACCGCGCCTTCGGGCCGAGCCTCGCCGCGGCGCGCGCGAGGACGAACTCGTGCCTCATCGGCGGCATCAATGAGGTCACGGGCGACCAAGTGCCCCCCGAGGCGATTCGCGCGGAGGGCAAGGACGCCATCGCGCAGGTCGATGGCAAGGGGCTGATCCTCACCTGTGGCTGCGCCTTCCCCACGCCGACGCCCGAGGAGAACCTGCGGGCGGTGCGAGAGGCGGCCGTGGGCGGGTGAGCACCGTCGTCAGTCCTCGGGGCGGCTTGACGTTGCCGGCCCAGTGACGTAACATCAG
>VGFB01000008.1 GCA_016869015.1 Armatimonadota bacterium | reverse complement strand
CTCCGCCAGAGCCTCGGCGGCGTAGGCGAGTGCTGCGCGAAGCTGCTCTTCGTTCACGCGATACTGCTCGCAGACGTCCTCGGCTGTCATTCCACCGGCCAGCGATCCGACCAGTACCTGAACGAGCACGCGTGTACCCTTGATGACGGGCCTGCCCCTCTGGATCTCGGGATCGACAGCAATCAGGTCACGCCACTCCATGCTGAGCCACCCACTTCAGTAGCGGATGTCCGATGGCCTCGCGGTGCTCGACGTAGGCCCGGGCGACCCGGCAGGCCATCTTGCGGATGCGCTCGATCACCTCGCCGCGCTCGGTCACGCTGATCGCGCCCCGGGCGTCGAGGAGGTTGAACGTGTGCGAGCACTTCAGGATGAAGTCGTAGCCGGGCAACACGCATCCGGCCTCGATGACGCGGTAGGCCTCAGTCTCGTACGTCTCGAACAGCCTCCGCAGCATCTCCACATCCGCCAGCTCAAGGCTGTACACCGAGAACTGGCGCTCCTCCTCGAAGCGGATCTCACCGTAGCTCACGTCCTCGCTCCAGCGCAGGTCCCGGTAGTCGTTCACTCCCTGCAAGTACATCGCCAGGCGCTCGGGGCCGTAGGTGATCTCCGCGCAGACCGGGTGACAATCGATGCCGCCGACGCGCTGGAAGTAGGTGAACTGGGTGATCTCCATCCCGTCCAGCCACACCTCCCAGCCCACGCCCGCCGCGCCCAGCGTCGGCGACTCCCAGTCGTCCTCCACGAAGCGGATGTCGTGATCCAGCGGCTCGATGCCCAGCGCCCGCAGACTGTCCAGGTACCGCTCCTGAATGTCGTTGGGGGAGGGCTTCATGATCACCTGGTGCTGGAAGTAGCGTCCCAGGCGGTTTGGGTTCTCCCCGTAGCGCCCGTCAGCGGGGCGGCGACAGGCCTGGACGTAGGCCACGTTCCAGGGCTCGGGGCCCAGCGAGCGCAGGAAGGTGTCCGGCGTCATGGTCCCCGCGCCGACCTCCAGGTCGTAGGTCTGCGCGATCACGCAGCCCTGAGCCGACCAGTACTGGTTGAGCGTGTTCAGCAAGTCCTGAAAGGTCATCCGTTTCCCTCCGCCGTCTGCGGCCCCGGGGCCTGACCTAGCAACACGGGCGGGTCGAGTGACCCGCCCGCGGGAGAGACTCCGTTCAGCGTCAGCGGCGCCGGCTACGCCTCCGCGGCGACGAGCGCCTCGGTGATGTGCAGCCCGCCCTCGGGCGCCACCTGAGGCAGCTTGCGCCGGATGCGGGACAGCGCGTTGTCGATGGACTTGATCTTGCAGTTCAGGTCGTCGGCCATCTCCTTGTACGACTTGCCCGTCTGATACGCGGCCAGGACCTGCCACTCGAAGGGCGACAGCTCGCGCTGCAGACACTGCTGCAGGAGCCGCTTGCCCTCGGTTCCCAGCACGATCGTCTCGGGATCGACTTCCTTGTCGGAACTGAGCATCTCGGCCAACGCGCGCTCGCGTCGGTCGCCGTTCGGCGCGGCTTCCAGGGAGATGGAGGAGTTCAGGGGGGTTTGCTTCTGCCGGGTGGCGGCCTTGATCGCCGAGATCATCTGGCGCTGGATGCAGACCTTGGCAAAGCAGGCGAAGGACGTGTGGCGGTCGGGACGGAAGTCGATGATCGCTTCCCAGAGCCCGATCATCCCCACCTGCAGGAGGTCGTCGCGCTCGGCTCCGATGAGGAAGTACGACTTGACCTTGGAGCGCACCAGATTGCGGTACTTGTACAGCAGGAACTCACACGCTTCGCCGTCGCTCTCTTCCTGTGCCCGCCTGACCAGCTCTTCGTCGTCCACCATCATTCCCGGCATCGGTCGTCGGACGGAGGTCTCCCGGAAGAACTCAGCGGCATTGACCATTGAGTCACCTCGGCTAAGCTTGGATGCCCCTAGACTGCACCATCCTCACGCTCACCGACGGCTACCTCGACGCCACACTGACTGATGAGAGCGCCCAACACCACCAGGGCCGCTCCGGCCAGGCCCACCAGCGCCAGCGACGTCGTGAAGACCGGCTGGCCGCACAGCGTGACCTGGGCGGATCTCACCTCGCCGCCGGAGACGACCCGGCGGACTTCCTCGACCACCTCCTGGGCGAATCGCGACATCGTTGGGGAAGCCTCGGCCCGCGCCGCCTCAAGGCGCGCCAGGGCCGCGACCACGTCCCCCCCAGTTGCGTCCAGCGCTTCCTTCGCCTCCGTGTAGGAGGCCTCCAGCCGCTCGCGCAGGACGTCCACTGCCTCCAGATCGTACGCCGCGTCCGGATCGGGACGGTCCTTCGGGCTCGTCATTGCTGCTGCTCTCTGACCTTGTCGACGATGGTAGGGCCGCCACCCAGATTGCGCAGCATGTCCCCGATGGCGTGGAGCGCCTGCAGTTCGTAGACCTGACCGAACAGCGCCGAGCTCTCGGCCACACCCCTCAGGCCCTCCTCGCCTTGCAGCGCCGCGTGGAACGCAGCGTGGGCCAGTACCAACCCGCCGATCGCCCCCAGGACGCCCCCCGCCACGGAGTCGTAAGCGCCGATGTCCCACTTCGTGTACGTATCGACCAGCCAGCCCCCGAGCGCAGCCACACCGACGACTCCGGAGAACAACGCCAGGAAGGGGAGGGCGCCCGTCCCGAACATCGGGGCCAGCGCCTTCGCCAGACCCAACCCGATCAACCCCACGGCCAGCTCAACAGCGGCCGGTACAGCTCCCCGTTTCGCCTCCAGGAACGAAACGAGGACGAAAAAGACGACCGTCAAGAGGTCAAGCCACGTCATTGCCTGACGCGTTCGCCTCAGCTGAGATTGCGCCGTCTAACGGCCTTGCGGGGTGGTGCCAATGGTGGTGCGGTGAGTGGCGGCGATCAGTCGCGCGTCGTGTGTTCAGGACAACCGGCCGCTCGGCGGTGCGGACCTCCAGCGTTGCGGGACCCCTGCTCCGACCGTGCGGCGCCATTATAGCCACGAACCGCCGGCAAGTCAAGGAAGCGAAGTCCGGGGGGGTGTGACCACAGAAAGTAGGTGGCTCCAGAAGCGAGCCGTCAGCCCCGAAGGGGCGACCGATGGCTAGCCGTGGGCGCCAGCCCACGGAGGATGGCCCCTTCCCTCCATCCCGGCCCCGTGAGGGGCCGGCGGGCCGACCGGTTCCGCCCGCCCCTCTCGGGGCGGGAGAGGAGGGAGGCGCCCGGGTTCCGTGGGCTTGCGCCCACGGCTAGCCATCCTGCGCTCCTGCGGAGCGCTCACCGTCTCCCGACCGACGACACGATCCTACCCGGCGCTTCGGGCGCTTGCCAAGACGTGGTTCCCACCTACAAACGAGAGTCAGTCCCAGTCCGGGGGGCCCGGCAGAGGGCTCAGGGCGCAACCGTGAACCGGAAATCGCGGGCCACCCGGCCGTCGTTCGGGGAGTCGAGGGGTAGCGTGTAGGTGATCCGCCACGTCCGCGAGGCCGGGTCGAAACCGGTCTCCCAGAAGTCGCGCCCGTGTACGGAGTCGTCGACGACCCGCCACACGCCGTCGGGGCTCCGTTGTTCCAGGAGCGGGCCGCGGCAGCTCGTGAGCCCCGAGATCGTCACCGGCGCATGGCCGAGGCCGCCGGCAATCGCGAACGCCGCCCGCGTGCCCCCGGCGGCGCGGACCAACGTCGGTCGCAGGCGCTCCAGCGCGCCCTCCTGCACCTCGACCTGAAGGTCGTTCCCCACGGCCTCGCGGTGGACCATCCGCCACGTGTTCTCGCTGTGCGCCAGGGCCGCCCGCAGGTTCGCGTTGGGCCCGTAGTAGTCGCGCGCGAACTGCGGGAGGACGAGGTGCTCGATCGTGGCCTCGACATGGTCGCCGGGCTCCAGGCGCGTCACGCCCGGCGGCAGGACGACATCGATCACCGAGGTATCCGCGCCGCGCGCTTTCGGCCCGTACTCGGCGATATGCGGGCGGGCCGGCTTCCCGCCCAGCCGCGCCTCCCACCGCCGGATGACCAGTCCTCGATTCGCCCAGGCCCCCGCCTTGGCCGCATCGCGCGAGACCGCCTCGTGGAGCGACACCCACGGGACGCGGCCCACGCACTCCAACGGTTCCGTGCGGTAGGTGTCGCCGCCCCACTGGGCTTCCCACTCGCGCACGAGGCCGTCCTCGTTGCCGAGAGCCATCCGTCGCTCGCCCGTGTAGCTGTAAGTGTCGGCGCCGATCTGACAGACGACGAAACGCGAGAAACCCGTCGCCTCCCGGGCGTCCAGTCGCAGCCGGTAGACCCCCCGGACGATGTCATCCGTGCGGTAGAGGCTCACCGTCACCCGGTGGACGAGCTTCCCGTCGTCACTCTCCCCGGCGTAGAGGACCTCCGTGAGGTTGGGGCCCTGGCTCAAGTAGGCCGTCCTCATGCGCCGAGGGAAGCGCCGTTGGCCGTCCGCATCGAAGTACCGGAAGAAGTCCCCGCCGCCGACGTTGTTCGTCCAGCTCCACTGCACCGGCTCGTCGCGGCCCATGGCATGGACCATCACGGGCCGCACGTCGCAGATGAGGCATTCCGCCTGCGCCTGGTCGGGCTCGAAGCAGATGCTCTCGCCCCAGCAGCCCAGCGCCGACTCGTCCCAGAGCTGGTTGCTGCCCCAGCCGATCAGGCAGAGCTGCGCGTGCGACGCCGACGCCACGCCGCCCCAGTGCGCGTAGGCGAGCGTGAACTCAAGCTCGACCCGCGAGCGCGCCGGAATCCGCAGCAGGCTGAAGGCGTGCAACCACAGCCCCTGGTAGGCCAGCTCGCGGTCCTCTTGCCGGTGCCAGTTCTTGCTGATCTGCACCGGAATCCCGGTCGGGTCGCCGTCGGCATCGCGCAGCATCGGGACGAGCCCCGTGGGAACCGCCAGTCCCCGCACCCGAAAGCCGGACTGGCTCTTATCGAAGAGCAGCCTCACCGCGCGTTCCTCGGCCTCCGGGTTCGCGACGGTCAGCTTCACCCGCTCCAGCACGTCATTCCCCGAACCCACCGGCTCGATCCCGTCCAGGTCCACGCGGAACCAGTCCCGCGCTGCGTCATACTCGACCGGGCAGGCCGCGCTGTCCGGCAGGCTCGTGGCCTCCACCGTGCAGTTCGCCGCCGCGGGCGTGGCCGGGAGGCCTGGTGCGAGGCTGACCGCGACTCGTCGCGGTGTCTCCCGTGTCCACGGGTCGTCGGCCGTCAGGGCGACCCGGTCCGCGAGGGTCTCTTCGCCGGCGGTCAGCCGCAGTTCCATCGACGCCCCGCGCCAGTCGGCCGAGGGGCGCGTCGGGAACTCCGCTCCGTCGGGGTCGAAGCCCCACTCGCGCACCAGCCCCTCCGTCGGCTGGGCCTCGGGGGTGCTGTAGAGCGCCCGCACCTCCTCGGCCGTCAGTGCGTGGCCGTAGAGCCGTATCGCATCCAACACGCCCCGAAAGCGGTAGCCGTCGCCCGAGTTGTCGCCGCGCCGCCCGATGGTCAGTCCGCCCCCGGCCGGGACCCTCGCCTTGCCGGCGTGCGCGCTGCCGCGCTGCTCGCCGTCCACGTACAGCCGCAGGTCCGCTCCGTCGTAGGTCAACGCCAGGTGATGCCACTGCTCGCCCCTGAGCGGTTCGCCGGCGCGCGCCTGATGCGCGTTCTCGCGCCCCCCGCCGATGTTCGCGAACCCGGTCGGCACGTTGTTGATCAGCGCGAGGCCGTAGTGTCCGTCCGCCCACTCGTTCCCATTCGCGCACACAAGCCACGGGTACGCGCGCGTGGCGGGTGGCCCCTCAGGCACGTACACCCCCAGCGCGAGGGTCAGCTGCTCGGGCTGCAGGTCGGCGGACGGCGTCTCCTCGAGGTCGTTTGTGCCGTCGAAGCCATACCCGCCACCCGCGCGGCCAAAGGTGTTCCCCGCTCGCAGGGGCTCCAGCCCCGGCCGGGCCTCGAGCAGCAGCGTCAGCCGGTCCGGCCAGGCGATCTGCTCGAGCCGCGCCTCCACATCCAGCCGATTGCCGCGGTCGTCCTCGAAGGCCAGATCGGTGAGGTCTGCGCGCTGCACGAGCCGCCCGCTCTCGATCAGCCGCGGGCCGCTGTGCTGAGTCGGCGGCCCGGCCCGCACGCAGCGGTAGGTCGTCCCGTCGACGGTGATGGTCAGGTCGAGGTCGGCCGGGGGCAGCCGCAACACCGGCCCGTTGTCCTGGGCCGCCGCCTCGGGGTAGGGGAGGGCGTCTGGGACGGCGCCCAGATGGCCGATCTGCGCCGTCACGGCGTCCAGCGCCAGAGCGTACCGCCCCGTCTGCACGCACCGCAGCCAACGCCCCTGGGCGTCCCGGCCGCGGAACCCGTCCGCCCACCACATGAACGTGTAGTCCGTCTCCTGCGGCAGGCACGCCGACGGCTCCACCGTGGTCAGCCCCTGTGCTCCGGTGCAGGCCGCGATCGTCGCCAGCTCCACGATCATCCCTGCCCTCCGCTGTTCCCGTCACTTGTCACGCGTCCCTTGTCACCTTCAGCACGTATGCGTGCTCGCCCGGGGGCTTCGGGGGCAGCTTCACCCGCAGCCCGTCCGCCTCGTGCTTCCACTCCAGCGGCCCGCGATGCCCGAGCAGCTTCACGTCGGCGATGCCTCCCGGATGAAGTCGCAGACCGGCGCCCAGCGAGCGGACGATGGCCTCCTTGCCCGGCCACGCGAGGCAGATGGCGTAGAGCGTGTTCCGACCTTTGGTGGTGAAGCGAATGTCCTGTCCGGTGAACTCGGTCCGCTTCGTGTCGGTGAAGTGCCCCTCGAAGACCTGCGTGGGGCCCTCGCCGTAGACCTTCCAGGGCCGCGTCCCGTAGATCGCCTCTCCGTTCACCTTCAGCCACCGGCCGATGGCCAGCAGGATGCGCTGATCCTCCTGGGGGATTGTACCGTCCGCGCGCGGGCCGATGTTCAGCAGCAGCGCGCCGTTCTTACTGACGATGTCCACCAGGTCGCCCACGATCTGCCCCGGGCTCTTGTAGTCCATGCCGTCCACGTAGCCCCAGGAGTTCTTCGCCACCGCCGTGTCCGTCTGCCAGAAGTAGGGGTGTAGCCCCGAGAGGCCGCCACGCTCGATGTCCCACACCGCCGTACCGGGCACGTAGGCGTCGTTCTTGTAGTTGATGGCGACCCCCTGGCCCCACTCCCAGCCCCGGTTGTACAGGTACGCGGCGAAGCGCCGGAGATACGGCTTGAAGACGGGCTGCTCGATCCACCAGTCGAACCAGATCAGTTGCGCCCGGTACTTGTCCACGATCTCGCACGTGCGGGCGAGCCAGTCCTCGAGGAACTCCGCGTTCGGCTGCGAGCCGTCCGGTTGCGCGGGGCCGTAGAAGTCCGCGTGCTTGGGGTCCTGCACATCCGAGGGGAACTTCATGCCCCCGTTCATGAACCACCAGTGCTCCGCCCGATGCGTGGAGGCGCCGAAGACCATCCCGCGCTCCCGCACGGCCGCGGCCAGCTCACCCACCACATCCCGCTTCGGGCCCATCTTGGTCGCGCACCACTTCGAGAAGCCCGAGTCGTACATCGCGAACCCGTCGTGGTGCTCGGCCACCGGCACCACGAACCGCGCCCCGGCCTTCGCGAACAGCTCGGCCCACTTCCCGGCGTCGTACTTCTCGGCCCTGAAGCGCGGGATGAAGTCCTTGTAGCCGAACCTGTCCTGCGGCCCGTAGGTCTTCAGGTGGTGCTCGAACTCGGCCGATCCCTGCTGGTACATCTGGCGCGGGTACCACTCGTTCCCGAAGGCCGGCACGCAGTACGGCCCCCAGTGGATGAAGAGGCCGAACTTCCCATCCAGGTACCAGTCCGGCACCCGGTACTGCAGCAGCGACTCCCACGTCGGCTCAAACGGTCCTTCCGGCACAACCACCGGCTTCTTGGCCATCAGCAGACTCCCTCCGTACTGGGGCGCGATCCAGCGCGCTCGCGGTCACAGCGCCTCTTTCACCCGTCTCACCGTCTCCTCAACGACTGCCTCGAACCACGCCTTCCCGTACTCCGCCGTCGCGTCGACGCAATCGGCGGTAATCGCCTTCAGCGCGTCCGGCGCCTCGAGACGCTCCATGTGCACGAGGTCGGGCCGCAGGTGCAGCATCACCGAGGTCTCGATCCGGCCCGCATGCTCGGTGCGCGCCTCGGTCGGGTGGATCGTCAGCGGGTCGAGCACAATCACCCTCGCGCCGTCGCCCCGGCCCATGTGCTCCTGTGCTACGCGTTTCAGCAAGCCGCCCTGCACCTCGGGCCAGTGGCCCGTGAACAGCACGATCAGGCGGTAGCCCTGCTGCGCGAGGCGGCCGAGGATGTCCGTCGCCAACGCGGCGATGGTCTCCTCCTGCAGCAGCAGCGAGCCCGGGTAGCCCTCATGCCCGCGGGTCCCCCAGAACGTGGGGGGGAGCACCACGCCGCCCGTCTGCTCGACAGCCGCGAGACACACCGCCTGCGCGTGGAGCGCATCGAACCCGACCGGCAGGTGCGGCCCGTGGAACTCCGTCGAGCCGATCGGCACATATGCCAGCGAAGCGCGCGCCCGCGCCTCGGCCAGCTCGATCGGCGTCAGCTCCTCGTAGCGGCGATCGTCCATGGCTGTCCTCCCCTGCGGTGCGCCTCACTTCGCCCTCCCCCGGCGCGAACCCTTGATCGCAACGGCGAGGACCCCGGGGGCGCGGCGGAGAAGCCCGCTCGGCGTGAACCGATCTTCGGGGGCAACCGGCATGAGCAGAGCCCTGCGCGCGACGTGTCTGCTGTGGGTGCCGGCGACGGCGCTCGCCGGTTGGGGAGCCTCACCCATGGACGAGACGACCTTGGCGGAGGCGCTGACACCGCAGCCGCAGGAGCTGGTCGTGCACGAGGGCGGGCTGCGCCTGCGTGGCGCGACCCTCGTTCTCGCCCTGCCGCCGGGTCTGCAGCACGAAGCATGCCGCAACATCGTGTTTGCGGCCCTGGAGGCGGCCGGCGTCACGGTCCGACTCGCGGAGGTCCCCACGACCGGCGACACCTTCGTGTTGGGCGCCGGGCCGTCGCTGCCTGCCCGGCCCGAGCAGGGCCCGTCGCCCGAAGAGGCCTATGTCCTCGCCGTTGGCCCGGAGGGCATCGCGGCGCGCGGGGCTTCTCCGGCCGGGCTGCTCCATGCGGCGCAGACGCTCAAGCAACTACTGCGGCTGGGCGCGCCCGCGGGCCGTCTGCCATGCTTGCAGATAGCCGACTGGCCGGAGCTCGCGCTGCGGGGGGTCTACATCGAGGGCGGACAGGAGCGGTTCGGGCGCATCGTGGACCCGGAGTACCTGTGCGAGCAGATCCGGCGGCTCTCCGCGTTCAAGATGAACGCGCTCGTGATCGAGTGCTGCAACCTCTTCCCGTATCCCTCCTTCCGGGACTGCGCGGACGCGGGCACGTTGTCCCCCGAGGCTTGCCGCGAGCTCGTCGCCGAGAGCAAGCGCTGGCATGTCCGGCTGATCCCCTCGCTGCAGACGCTGGCGCAGGCCTACGAGTTGGTGTGGCAGTGCGAGGGCGGCGCGCCCTACCGTGAGGAACCGGCCCCGGGCCTCATCTGCCCCTCCAACCCCGAGGTCTACCCGCTCATAAAGGGCCTGTACCGCGACCTCCTGACCCTCTTCGACGAGTCGCCCCTGATGGGGATCGGCTGCAGCGAGATCGACATGCAGTGGCAGGGGCGCCACTGCCCGCGATGCGCGGCCCGAGTCGCGGCCGGCGAGACCGTGCGCGACCTGCTCCTCGGCCACGCGGAGCGGTGCATCGCCGCGGTCAACGACCTGTCGACCGAGCTCGGCCGGCCGATCCGCCCGCTGATGTGGGGCGACGAGTTCTACATGTACGGACCGGGGCGCGACTGGGTGGGCCTCGACCGCATTCCGCAGACGACCGTGTTGGGATTCTGGAAGTACTGGCCCGACTACGACGGGATCGCGGGCCTGTTCGCGCGCGGGCATGATGTGCTGGGCATCTCGGCGATGTACAACCACTGCTTCTACCTGGCCGACCTGTCCCCCGCCGACCCGCCCAAGTCCTGGCCCTCGATGGAGCAGACCGGCGTCATCAACATTGCGGGGATGATGCAGGCTGCTGAGACGGCGCGCCGCGAACATGCCGACCGCCGTTTCCTGGGCACCGCGACCGCGTCGTTCTCGAAGCACCGCCTGCGCGCGTTCGACTCGATCTGGTACGGCTTTGCGCTGAACGGCCACTGTGGCTGGAGCCGGCCCGACCGCCCCCTCCAGGAGTGCCAGCCCGCCTTCACGCGGGCCTTCACCCGTCACTACTACGACGCGCGGACCGAGGAGGCTGCGGCGACGCTGGCGGCGGCGTACGAGAGACTCGACCGCTGCAAGTCGAGCCTGGAGCTGGCGAACCAGACGCTGCACGACGTGGTGGGCGTGTACGACACGCAGGAGGCCGGCTACCTCGACAACACGCTAACCGGCGCGCTGCAGCAGTGCGGCGCGTTGATCGGCCCGGACGGAGCGCCTCAGCCCACGCTGGCCGCGGTCCGGGAGCGCGCGCGGCAAGTGCAAGCCGAGGCGACGGAGGTGGAGGCGCTCATCGAGGCCCAGCGCGAGCATGTGGGGGCCGTGCGAGACCTCGGGTACCTGTGGCTGGCGGCGGAGCAGATTGCCGCCCATGCCCAGCGTCAGGAGCTGATGATCGACACCCAGAGCGCCCTGGCCAAGCCGCCCACCCCGGTGGAGATGGCCGCACTGGCAGCGCGTTGGTCCGCGCAGCGCGAGCGTCTCGAGCGGATCCTCGAGCGCGTGTCGCCTCTCTACTCGCGCGGCGACCCGTGCGGCCTGCTGTCCCTGTTGCGGGACTTGCGTGCCGTGGAAGCCCACCTGGCCGATCCCGCGCCTCTCGCCCCCGACGCGAGGACCGAGCGCCTGCTGGACGAGCGCTTCGGGGCCCTCGACCCGCAGCGGTGGCTCGTGCGAGGCGAGCCGCAGACCATCGACGGACGGCTCGAGACGCGCGCGCCGGGGGGCTGGGAGAACTACTGCGGCCTGACCACCCGCGCCCTCTTCCCGCTGGACGATGAGCGCCCGCTGATCGTGGAGTTCGAGCTGACGCCCCGGCAGATGGGCATCGACAGCCCGCTCTTCGGCTCCGCCAACCCGACGGGCGACCTTGCCTACAGCTTCTGCTGCGCCGGTTCGCGCACTCGCCTGGCTCTCTCCACTCAGAGCAGCATCATCCTCGCAGGCCCGTGGCAGAACAGCGAGCCCGGCTGGCGCGTGCGGGCGCTGAGCCCGCCCCTCGCCGCGGAGCATACCTACCGCGTGCAGGCCCGCATCCTGCGCCGGAGCTTCCGCGTGTTCGCGTGGGAGGTCGGCCAGGCCCCGTGGGCGCTGCCGCTTTGGGACAGCTCGACGGTTCCGATGGACCCGCTCGACGAGACGCGCCTGCTGTTCGCCGACGTCGAGCCGCCCGGCGCAACCGCCGCGACCTGCTGGGGGCCCATCGCCATCTGGCGACCGGGCCCGCAGGACCCAACCGCCGACGCCGCGAACTGACCGAGGGCTTCAGGCCCAAGGACATTCGAGACAAGGAAGGCCGCCCATGTCACTGGCGCTCGCGCTCAGCGCGGCCGTGCTGTTGGCTGTGGCTTCACAGGGCGGAGCGCAGCCGCTCCAGCCCCGGGTGGAGGTCGAGGAAGACGTGTACACCTACGAGGCCGCCGACAACGGCGCGGGCCCCATGTGGTGCCACGGCTCGACGTGCCTGGCGCGCATCGGCGAGCGCGTGTTCGCCTCCGGCCTCGAGACGATCCCCGACCAGAAGCCGCTCAACAACTGCCGGTGGATGCTCTTCACCCGCGAGGCGGACGGCTGGCGGCAGCTACTGAAGGATGAGACCGGCCGCACCCGCGAGCCCTGTCCGGTGGCCGGCTTCCCCGATGGGCGGCTCTTCCTCTCGGCCAATCCCACCCTCACCGAGCCGGGCACATACGGCGGCCCCGCGCGGCCGGAGGTGCTGCAGTTCAGCGCCGCCGCGCCCGACCAGCCCTTCGAGACGCTGCTCCCTACCTGGGACGGCGCGCCCGAGTTCACCGAGCACTCCTACCGTAGCTTCGCCGCGGACGGCCCGGCGGGCGAGCTGATCATCTTCCAGAACATCGGCTACACCCACGCCGAGTGGAGCTTCCGCGACCGCGAGGGGAACTGGTCGGCGCAAGGCAAGCTCATGTGGCCGTGGGGCGCGGAGTACGACAAGCCCCAGCCGATCCGGGTCTGCTACCCGAACGTGGCGCTGAAGGACCGGGCGGTGTACTTCTGCGGGGTCAGCGACATCGTCGAGCCCTACGACGCCTGGCGCGCGTACAAGAAGGAACTGACCGGACGGGACTGGGACTTCGACTTCCGGCGGCTCTTCCTCGCCTGGTGTCCCGACATCACGAAGGGGGAGTTCGCCGAGTGGGTCGAGGTCGCCAGTCGCGACAAGACGTGCGGCTGGATCTTCCCCTGCGATCTGTGGGTCGCACCCGACGGGGCGGTGCACATCCTGTGGACCGAGCGCGCCCTGGACGAGCGCCTGCGGGAGAAGTTCTTCCCCGAGGAGAAGCAGCGCCACCAGCTCAACTACGCGATCGTCCGCGACGGCAAGGTGGAGACTCGCGTCACCCTCCAGGAGAGCGGCGAGGGCCTTCCCGGGCCGACCCCGGGCAACGGGCGCTTCCACATCACGCCCGACAACCGACTCCTCGTCATCTACTTCGTCAGCGGCTCGAACCCCGACGGGGCGGCCTTCGCGGAGGATCGACTGCTCGAGATCCTCCCCGACGGCAGCTACACGCCGCCGGTCACCGTGCCCCTGAGCAACCCCTTCACCTCGTTCTTCACCGCCACGCCGCGCGCCGGGTCCGCGCCCTCCAACACCCTCGACCTCCTTGGCGAGTGCCGCAACACGCAACGCACGGTGCGGTATGCGAGGGTTGTCTTGCCGTAGGGGTCAGCGTAGGCGGACGGAGGTGCCGGTGTCGGAGGACTGGTAGGCCGCCTCGGCGATCTCGACGGCCGCTCGGCCATCGGCGCCGGTGACCTCCGGGGCGCGGGACTCGAGGATGCTGTCGACGAACTCCTGCGCCTGGGCCTCAAACGTCCGGTCGCGGGCGTCGGGGAACTGCACCTGATCGTAGACCAGCTCCCACTCGCCCGCAGGCTGGCGCGCGATCCGCAGCCGGTTGTACGTCTGGCAGTCGATGATCCCCTCCGTCCCCACGATCTCCGCCCGACAGACCATGTCCCCGAACCCGGGCGGAGGGGTGCACTGGCTCCACCAGACCTGCGCGACTCCCCCGCTGAGGAACCGAAGTTGCAGCATTCCCGCCGTCTCGACCGGCGCGTCCGTGCGGAATCGGAAGTCGCTCGCGAAGACGCTCTCGCACTCCGATCCGAACCACCACCGCAGGCGATCCACGACGTGACACCCGTAGCCGACCAGCAGGCCGCGCCCCGTCAGTGAGGGGTCGGTGGGCCAGCCGCCGGCGCCCTTGAGGCTGCCGGCGGTGACCAGCGTGTCGCGCACCATCGTCAGCTCCCCGATGGCCCCGTCCTGAATGAGCGACTTCGCCAGCCGACCGGCCGGCCAGAACCGATGGCTGTGGCCCACCATGAGGTTCGCGCCCGACTCCTGCGCGGCGCGGATCATCCGGTCACAGGCGGTGGTCGAGACATCCATGGGCTTCTCGACCAGCACGTGCTTGCCCGCGCGCAGGCAGGGCGTGGCATGGTTCGCGTGCAGCGTGTGGGGCGTGGCGACGATGACCGCGTCGATGTCGTCGCGGTCGGCCATGGCCGGGGCGCTCTCGACCCAGACCAGCCCGTGCTCATCCGCCTTGCGCGCGGCCCGACTCCCACAGCCGATGGCCACCACGCGCGCCTGTGGCACGGCGCTGAAGGCGCGGTAGTGAGTGTCGAACATGTTGCCCGCGCCGAGGATGCCGATGCGCAGCTCGAGCATTGGCGGGTGCCCCCTGGGGAACTCGTTCGCGCCGGCCGACTCCGGTCGACCGGGCCGAGGACTGCAGCGCGCTCGCCCGAAGCGCTGCGCGGCTACTCGAGGGGCCCGGTGTCCGTCGCCCCGTCGGCGATCGCGCGGGCCGTCCGCTCCAGACGCTCCTGCCAGGCCGGGTCGTGGACCGCATAGCGGGGGTCGAACCACACCAGCTTCAGCGCCTGCTTCATCGCGGCGAAGCGCTCGGCGAGGGCCGCGGGATCGGCGTCATAGAGGGCCGCGATCTCCCGCCGTCCCTCGAGGTACTCCTCGTTGGCCTCCGGACGGAAGTGCATCCAGCACACGGCGAAGTCGATTGCGGCGGCGTAGGTGGGGGGATCGTCGACGTCAGAGCCCAGGACGCGGAGGGCGTCGCGGAAGAGACGTTGGCCGCCCAAGACCGCCGCCGTCTCCACGCCGCGCGCCAACAGATGAAGGGTGAAGGTGGCGAGGGTCAGGCTGACCCGATCCTCCGGCCCGTGAGGCGGAGGATTCGGCGAGCCCAGCGCCTCCAGGGCGCGCTCCGCTGGGAAGGCCATACCCATGCCATCGGCGCTGCGGGCCACGGCACGAACGAAGTCCAGAGCGGCGGCACGTTCCTTGGGCCCGGCGTGGTAGAGCCCGCGAGGGGTTCGGCCGCCGAGCAGCGGCACCGGTACATCGGGCAGAACGTCCGCCAGCGCCCGCACGGTGGTGCGACCCAGGTCCCACTCCTCCGCCAGGGCCTCGGCGCTTTCGTCGGACGTGCAGAAGGCGCCCCCGTTGGCCCCCAACGCGCCGCGCGCGCCGCAGCACAGGCCGTGGGGCAGCGCGCTTCCGCAGGCGCACGGCCCGGCGGCGTCTCGGCCCGGATTGGGGAGAGGGTAGGCGCCCATTGGTCCTGTGCGCCGCAGTTCCCGCCCGGCGCCTCGCTCACCTCTTCACCTGCACGCCGCGTAGCCCGGCCATGGGAGCCGACTCCGCCGCCGGGGGCGTTGTACCCCAAGGGCCGAACCTGTGCCGCCAACAGAGGGCGTGAGTCGGGCGACGGGGAACAAGCGTGTACCGTTCGGACCGACGCCGGGAAGGTCATGGGCACTTCTGCCAGCCAGCGATCACCGCGTACCCCTGAGTGGGAGAGAGTGCGTCGCCTCTACGACGATCCCGGGGCGCCATCGCGCATAATCGTGGCGCGGATCGTCGACGCGCTGAGTCCGCAGACACGGGCTGCGATGGCCGATGCGGCCGTGGCCCGCTGCCTGGCGACCCTCACCCGGGCCGGCGCCGGCGATTTCGCCCCCGAAGCGCTGTCTCTGGATCCATCGCTCCCGGCGGCCGCAGACTTGGCCGCCGCCCTGCGTGCCTGCGCCGAGAGCGACATCGCCGGTCGCCGGGAGGCCTCGCAGTTCGGCGAGCTGGGACTCGATGCCCTGACGGCGTCCGCGCTGACCCTCGCGGGAGAGGTGGCGACTCCGGCCGCCGTCCGCGCCACACTGGCGCGCTACTCGGAGGAGCGCCGTCTATCGGAAGTGGCCGGCCGGTTTGTCTCGGAGGACCTGGCCTGCGCCTTCCGACACTTCGTCGAGCGGGACACCCCGGCGCACGTCGGCGGCCCGAGGCTCCCAGGAGTCTCCGACGCCGAACGGCTGGCCGACGACGTGGCCGGGATCTGCCGCCAGACGGCCGACGGTGTGCGGCTGGGCGGGCTGGAGGACGACCTGTGGCGCGCCGTCGAGCGCGGGCCGGACGCGGGGCACACCCTCTACCGCTCCGTGTTGACGGCCGCGCTGTCGGACAGCCTGCGGGCCCTGGGGGTAGCGCCCTGATGCCCGCCCTCACCGTGGTCGTGGAGACCAGTCTTCCGGCAACGACGCGCGAGGCCCTGCCCGAGTACGCGCGACCGGACCTCACCCTCTGCTTCGAGGGCCCCGGACGCAACGTCGAGGTGGACCTCTCCCAGACCACCGAAGCCCTCGGCGGAGACCCCCCGCCGAGACTGAGGGACCTGCTGGAGATCGCGGTCGCAGTCTACGTGGCCGACCTGGCCTTCCTGCGCGGCCAGAACGAAGGCTGGGTGCGTTCCACGCACTTCCTCGTTCCGGTTCGCGACCCCGCCTTCTGGCGCGACCACGAGCCGCAACTGGCGCTGGCGCTCTACGTGCTCACGCACGACAACTACGGCTTCCACTTCTGCGCCAGGGCCGAGCCCGACGACGTCCCGGCAAGTCCGTGCAAGTTCGCCGACGTGGACTGTGTCTCGTTGCTGTCCGGCGGCATCGACTCGTTCGCCGGAGCCGCCCTGCTCCTGGCGACGGGACGCCGGCCCTTGTTCGTGGGGCACCGGTCGCAGAACCCGACGATCGTCGCCAGCCAGGACCACGTCCGCCAAGCTCTGACGGACGCCTTCGGGGAACCCGTGCAGTTCGTACCGGTCAGTTGCGGCCCGTCCCGTGGGCGCGGGGGCGCAGGTCGGCCCTACCCGCCGCCGGAGGAGCGCGAGACCTCGCAGCGCGCGCGCTCGTTCCTCTACCTGGCTCTGGGCGCTCTGGGCTGCCAGGCGACGGGCGCGGGACACCTCCTCTGCCCGGAGAACGGCGTCCTGGCGGTCAACCTCCCCCTGACCGAGGCGCGGGTGGGCGGCTATTCGACGGCCGGCGTCCGACCGCAGACCCTGGCCGCCTTCCGCCGCCTCCTCGACGCCCTCGGCGTACCGCTGACGATCGACAACCCCTTTCTCTACCAGACGAAGGGGCAGCTCATTCGGGAGATCCTGCGGCGCTACTTCCCGCCCGACGTAATCCAGGGCGCCGTGTCGTGCTGGATGACCGGGCGCCTCTCCCGGCCCTGCGGCGCCTGCATCCCATGTCTGGTACGCGCGATCTCCATGCACGCCGCAGGCCTGCCGCCCGAAGCCCACGCGGTTGACCCGTTCAGCACCGGCGCCCCCGCCGGGCCGGAGAGCGCCGCCCGGGCCAACCTCGTCGACCTCCTGACCCTCGTCGGGCGCCTGCAACGGAGGTCGGACCCCGAGCTGTTGCGCGCCTACCCGCTGCTGCTGGAGTTGGCGCCCGAAGCGGGCCTCGCGGGCATCCTGCAGATGCTCCGCCGGTTCGCCGCGGAAGCGCAGGAAGCCCTCGGCGAACCCGCCTTCGGCTAGGGGCTACAGCCGCCGGGCGTACATCCGGTACTCGATGACGGGCTCGAACCCGGAATTCTCGTACATCCGCCGCGCGGCTGCATGGCCCTCGTTCAGGCCCGTGCCGACCGTGGCGACCTCCATGCCTCCGTCGCGCATCAGCGCCAGCACATGCTCGACCTGCCGCGTCCCGATCCCCTCGCCCCGGCACTCGACAGCCACGGCGTTGTAGTGTATCGTGCCCACGCGGCGCAGGCGGTCGAGGCCGTAGGCGATGAACCCTACGATCCGACCGTCCCGCTCCGTCACCAGGGCCGAACCGATCTCGTCCCAGAGCCGCGCCATGATCTTGGGTACCAGCCAGCGATCCCAGCTCCGGTCGCCGACGGCGCCGTACTTCTCCTCCAGGACCCAGTCCGAGCCGATGGCCCAGACCTCGGTCACGATCTCCTGCAGCCGGGGCATGTCATCGGGCTCGGCGGGACGAATCAGGGCGGACATGCTGAAGCCTCCTTCGGGGAACCAGGCCCGGGACTTCCGGAGCGGGGCCACGAAGACCTCTGGGGTGACCCCTCACCCGCCGCCGGAGCCGTGACTGTCACCTGTAACCTGTCACCCGCCGTCAAGGAGTGATTGCGATGCAGAACCGCAGTGCGTTGTACGCCGGAGGCTGCGTAATCGGCGTGGCCATCATCCTGCTGCTGTTCGGGCTGATCTTCCTGCTCGGCAGCCAGGGGAAGCCGGCGATCATCCTGACCGGAGTCATCATGGTCGCCGTGGGGATCGCCGCCGGCGTCTTCGCCATCCGGAAGCTCGGGCAGATCACCAACACGGCGCCCGACACGGTGGACCAGCGCATCCTGAACCTGGCGACGATGTCGGGCGGCGAGGTGACGGCGGCCGAGGTGGTCGGCGCCCTCATGATCCCGGTCGCGGACGCGCAACGGGCGCTCGAGCGGCTCGTCTCCCAGGGGCTGGCCGAACACAAGGTCCGTGGTGATGACCTCTACTACGCCTTCCCGGGCATCGCCACCGTGCGGAAGACCAAGCGGTGCGCCTACTGCGGCGCGGAGTACCCCCTGCGCGAACCCGGGCACAAGTGCCCCGCCTGTGGCGGCATCCTCGAGGTCGTCGAGGCCAAGGAGTGAGGAGGGGGAGAGGGGGAGTCCTGGAGGTGGGGCGAGTCTCCCAAGCTCCGGCCTTGCCACGAATGTGCGCTTGGTCACAGTAGCAGAACCCTGTGACGGCCCATACGTTTGGAAAGATGCAACTCGATCAGGCTGAAGCCTCCTGCTCGCCCTTTGGTGGTTTTCCCCAACGGGACAACCGAGGGAGGAGCGCCCGCCGCCGAAGTGAGCGCCCAGGGAACAGCGCTCGTTTCGGCGGCGTGGTCGTTCTGGGGGGGGCGCAGCCGGAGACGATCAGAACTGCATCTCGTAGACCCCCACACCGAACGGCTCCAACTCGACCTTGAGCACCCCATCACCCGGCGGCTCGAGGGGCTCCGGCGCCCCGCGCAACCGCAGCCGCTTGGGGGCCCGCCCCAGGCGGAAGGTGGCCACGTGTCGGCGCCCCTCGTCGTTGACCGCGATGAGGTAGACCGTCTCCCCCAGCTTCCTCGCGGTCCAATGGAGCCAGTCGCGCTCGCGCGTCTGGAAGACGGGGGCCGTCTCCACCGACAGCAGCACGGGCACCATGCCACTGACCTCGGTGGCCACCTGCTTCACGTAGTCCCACTGCTCCTCGAAGGGCACGACCGTGTCCCGTCGGATGTCGAACCATGAGTAGTAGATCAGCCCTTGCGCGCCGCGGGCCAGGCACTGCCACGTCATGCTGCGCATCTCGGGAAGCGTGGGCGGGCGGAGTGCCTGCTGCTCCTGCTCCGTCTTCCGGTAGCAGGCCCAGTTGAACACCTGCGGCACCATCCATACGGGGCGGGCCCCACGCACGGCGTCGACCGTACGCTGCGTCCAGACGCCGGCGCGCCGAGCGGCGTCGCCGGGAATCGGGTATGGGTCGGTGCCGATCACGTCGAACGTACGCACGTAGTGCTGAACCTCGCCCACCTGGTACAGCACGACCCATGTGGGGTGCCCCGGGTCGAGTTCCTCCAGCCACTCCTGGTGCGCCTCGAGGCGCGGCATGTACTCCTGCGACAGCTCGTCGTTCAGGTACCAGGCCAGCAGCGCCGGATGGTCGCGGTAGGCCTCAACCTTGGCCTCGATGAAGGCGCGCTCGTCGTCCGTGGTCCTGATGTCCTCCGGGCAGTACGCGGAGCCGTGGTAGATGTCCTTGACACTGTAGATGACCTTCAGGCCCAGCCGCTGCGCCAGGTCCATCTGCTCTTGGGTCGGCGCCCCGTACGGCATGAGGCAGTTGAAGGCGCTGTCGGCGTAGACCCTGAGCTCCTCCTCGGCGATCGTGCCCCAGTACATCCCGAGGGGGAAGAAGGGCTTCCCGTCGATGACGAGGCGGTTGTGCTCGTCGATGTAGCTCGGGCGGGACGCTGGAGCCGCCGGGTCCGGCGCCCGCAGGCGCCACGTCTCCATCTCCAACTCTGCGCGGCCATCGCGCCGCTCAACGCTGACGCGCAGGTCGTAGGTGCCCGCCGCCAGGCCCTGCGTCGACACTCTGAGGAGCGTCTCCGCACCCGTCGGGCGCCGGATGCCGGACCAGACGAGCTCTCCCCCGGGCCGCCGACGGACCTCCGTGCGGAGCGCCACGTCGTCGAGCCCAAGCTCCCAGTCCTGCAGCTCCAGCCTGGCCAGGACCTCCGCCTGCCGCGCGCCGGGCAGCACCTCGCCGCGGTAGTTGGGCTTCAACAGCATCGTCTCCAGCGGCGGCTGACGCCACTGGCGCACCTCCACGTCGTCCCACCACGCCTTGCCGGTGATGCCCCGGCGCAGGTAGCAGATCACCGTGCAGTTCACGGCGCCCTCCGGTACCCGCCCGCTGACACCCGTCAGCCGCTGCCAGTCGTGCGTCCCCTCAAACCCGGCCGGGTAGTGCCCTCCGAGGTACTCCCCGCCTTCGCCATACCACTCCAGGCACAGGGTCGCCCCGGTCTCCGGGCCCTCCACGTTCTCGGTCCTGATCCACACGCCCACCTCATAGGCCTTCCCCGGCGTCAGCGCGATCTTCTGACTGCAGAGCACGTAACTCCCCGGATCGGTGTTCTCATGGCACAGCGATCGCTCCCCCGAATGCGCGACCCCAATGGTGGTGGTGTAGTTGCCCCAACCCACGGCCTTCCCGTCCGCCGCCACCTCCTCGAACCCGGGGTTGGCGACCAGATTCGGGGGCTGCCAGTCGTCAGCTGCGAGGCTCGCCCCAGGAGCGAGGATCCACAGGCAGGCCGCCACACCGCGCAGCGCGTTGATGCTCATGTTCATGCCATCCTTCCCCGGGCTTCGAAGGGGGCGCCGTGGGGCCCCTCAGTAACTCGCCACCTCAGCCACCCTCAGATCGTGTGAGCCATCCGCGCGGGCGAACTCGTAGTAGAAGAGCCAGCGGGGCCCGTCCTGCAGCGCGTCTACATACCGAACCGACCCCGAACCCCCGCCCGAGGTGGTCCAGGGGCCGTCGGGCGTGAGGCTCGTGAAGGTGCGCAGGTCGGTGCTCACGGCGAGGCCTGCCTGCTCCTCGTAGTTCTCCTCGACCGAAGCGCTCCCGTCGTAGAACCCGAACCACACCGGC
>VGFB01000007.1 GCA_016869015.1 Armatimonadota bacterium | reverse complement strand
AGGACGGCCTGCGGCTGCTGCCTCCGAACGCCCCGGAGTGGGACGAAGCCTCTCACACCGTGGCGTGGGACTTGCAGGCGCACAAGGCGGGGGACGAGGTCTCGGCGATTGCTGTGCAGTGTCGCGCAGGCGCCGCTGGCGACGCCCATCTGATCGTGGAGTCCATCGAGTTGGCGGACCGCCCCCCGGATGACGCGGAAGGGGATGTGATTCCGGTGGCCGAGGCGAGGACGGCCGAGCCCGACGTGCTCGAGCCCGGCGCGTGGGCCGCGCAGCCGGCCTGGCTGGGCAACCCGACCGAGGAGCCGATC
This sequence comes from Armatimonadota bacterium, assembly GCA_016869015.1. Taxonomy (GTDB): domain Bacteria; phylum Armatimonadota; class Zipacnadia; order Zipacnadales; family VGFC01; genus VGFC01. The sequence goes on along the minus strand of VGFB01000007.1, from coordinate 20,878 downwards.
GTCACGGCAACCGAGGCGGGCGTGCGGTTCGAGGTGCGGCAGGCCGGACAGGGGATGAAGTGGTCGACGGAGCTTCCCGAGTCGATCGACGACATGCTGTACCTGCGCGTGCGGTACCGGGCCGCGAACCTCGAGCCGCAGACGTGGAACTACTTCGTCTACCTCGCGGCGCAGGGCGGCGGGCAGGCCCGGGAGGAGCAGTACTGCGTCAGCCTCGCCGACCTGCAGGCCGACGGCGAATGGCACGTCGCGACCGCGCCCGTCACGGTGCGCGCGATCAAGGCCCTCGCGGTGCAGGTGCAGGCGCAGAGCGGCGCGGGCTACGCGGAGATCGATTGGCTGCGCTTCTCGAACGTGAAGCCCGAGATGGCGCTGCAGGACCTGCTGGCCTACGAGCCGGCGGAGGGGCTCGGACCGAGGGAGCGCGCCCTGGCCGTCGAGGGCCCGCTGGCTCCCGCGGCCGAGGCGCAGGCGGCGGTCGATGTGACGACATGGTTCGACGCACCCGTGGTGTCGGTCAGAGGTGTGCGGTTCGCGCTGATCGACGCGGGTCGGCAGGTCGCGGCCACCTCGTTCAGGGAGCCCGGCGAGATCCGCCTCGGCGGCGCGTCGGGGGGCACGGAGGTGTACCTGCTGCTGGGCGCGCGGTTCGCGCGGAGCGAGGAGCCGTCCTACGGCGGCGGGCAGCTGCGGGAGGTGACATACCCGCACCGCTTCGTCGCGCAGGTCACCTACGAAGACGGCGTGGTGGATGAGTTCATCCCCGCAGTGGTCCCGCGCGAGGGGGCGGCGTCGACCTTCGCGGTGAAGGCCGGGCTCGACGCCTACGCCATCGGGCCGCTGGCGGGGAAGGCGGTCCGGGGCATCGTCCTGCGCGATGGGATGCGCAACGGGCAGTTCCTGCTCGCTGCGGCAACGGTCAACACGGGCCGCGCGCGCTTCCTGACCGATCGGCCGGAGGAGACGCCGTACGTTGTCGCGGCGCTACCCGCCCCCCGCGAGGGGCGGAAGTGGGACTTCACGCCCTTCAAGATCGAGTCGTGGGAGCGGGCGCGTCCCTTCAGGTGGGAGGTCGCTTGGCCCGGTCGCCAGTCCATGGTCACGAGGGGCCCGCTGTTCAGCGTGCGCGTGGATGGTCGCGCGCTGCCGGTCGAGGGGTTCCAGTTCGAGGAGGGCAAGCTCGTCTCCGATGACCCGGCGGAGCTCCGGATGAGTGGCCGCAACGAGGAGGCCGGCCTCAGCTTCCGGGTCACCATGGGGATGGAGGCGGGCGAGGATGATTGGGATGATGATTGGGAGGACGAGCTGAACTACTGGTCGACGTGGCGCCTGGAGCTGCGGAACGAGGGCGACGACACGATACGCCTGCAACCCAACTTCCCGGACCTCGCGCCCATCAAGGCCCCGCCCGGGTGGGGCGAGTCGTGGTACTTCTTCCCTCGGCGCGGGTGCGTGATCAACCACGTGCCGATCGGCTTGCGGGAAGCCTACAGCGGCGCGTTCCCCTTCCAGGTCGAGAGCGTCTTCTGGCCCGACGCCGGATTGGGCCTGTACGTGATGACCCGCGACCTGGACCTCACGCACCGGTACTGGCGCCTCTCGAAGGACGACGCGGGCGTACGGATGAGCATCGAGTACCCGGAGATCACGCTGCAGCCCGGGGAGAAGTGGACCTCGGTTGAGACGCTGCTAGGAATGAACGAGGGCGACTGGCACGGCGCGTGGGAGGCGTACCGGGCTTGGCTGGACACGTGGTATCGGCCCGCCGCGCCGCGCAAAGACTGGTTCCGGAAGGTCTTCAACTTCCGCCAGCACTTCCTGCACTTCGAGCTGCCCGAGAAGAGCGGCCTGTTCGACAACGCAACCAGGCAGTTCAGCATGGACCCGGTGATCGACCGGGACATCGAGGCCTTCGGCGGGGTGGACTACCTGCACCTGTTCGACTGGGGCTGGAGCGAGGAGTTCGGTCGCTGCGGCGACTACGATCACTGGGAGCAGCTCGGCGGCGCGGAGAACTTCGCCGGAGCCGTGGCAGGCGTGCAGCAGCGCGACATCCCGGTGGGCCTCTACATCGAAGGCTATCTCGTCGACCCGCCCAGCAACTACGGCCAGGCCCATGGCGAGGAGTACCAGCTCCGGGACGCTGAGGGCAAGCCGTACCCGTACTTCGCCCCGAGCTACAACATGTGCTCCGCGGTGAAGGAGTGGCAGGACTACCTCGCCGGCGTGTACGGCCGCACCCGCGAGACGACCGGCGCCATGGGCTACTACGTGGATCAGATGGGCTTCACGGACCCGGGGCACATCTGCTACGCTACCCACCACGGACACCCGACGCCCTACCCGCCCGCCCCCGGGCAGCGCGAGCTGATGCGCAAGATCCGCGAGGCCCTCGGGCCCGACGCGGCGCTCTACACCGAGGAGAGCCCGCCGGACGTGACCAGTCAGCTCCAGGACGGCAGCTTCACCTACAACCACGCCTCCGTGTCGGACGCGTGGTCGCCGACGCACCTGAACCTGTATCGCTTCACGATCCCCTCCTTCAAGACGTTCGAGATCATCGTCTGCGATAAGCCCCTTGGCAGCCACGTGCAGGCGGTGAAGCGGGTCTTCTTCAGCGGGGAGGGGATCTGGATCGAGGGCCTCGCCGACAAGTGGTTCACGCCCGAGACCCGCGCGGCCATCGCGAGGACCCACGCGATCCTGACGGAACACGCCGATGCCTTCACCAGCGAGCGGGTGACCCCGCTGATCCCAACGCTGATGGGAGAGGTGTACGCGAACGAGTTCCCGGTCTACGGCGGCTGGGAGGCGGGAGCCGGCACGACCGAGCCCTCCAAGGCCGTCGCCGCCGCGATGTCGGGGGCCAAGCGGGTCTGGACGCTCTACAACGCCAACCCGCGCACCGTTCGAGGCGCCGTCCTGCGCGTGCCGCACTACGAGGGCACGCGCTACTACGACGCGTGGAACGACCGGCCGGCGGAGGTGCGGATCGTCGACGAGGAGGCCGAGATCAGCCTGGAACTGGGGCCGAAGGACGTGGGGTGCGTGGTGCGGACGATGGGGGACTGACCCGTAGGTGGGGACTCCCGTCCCGACAGCCGTTCCTGGCTCAAGGGGACAGACCGCTGATGCCGACCCAACCCAAGGGCTTCTTCAGCCTCAAGACGCTCGATGAGGTCCGGCGCATCGAGGCCGAGCAATTCGCGGCCTTGCGTGTCGGTTCGGAGACCCTCCCGACCGCCCAGGGGCTCGGCCGCGTGCTTGCGGCGGAGGTGCGGACTCCGGGGCCCGTGCCGCACTTCAGCCGCTCGATGGTCGACGGCTATGCGGTCCGCTCATCGGACACGGCCGGCGCCTCGCAGGGGTTGCCGGCCTATCTCGAGATCGTAGGCACGGTCGAGATGGGGAAGCCGGCCGAGTTCGCCCTCGGGCCCGGCCAGTGCGCCGTCATCCCGACCGGAGGGATGCTGCCTCGGGGCGCCGATGCGGCGGCGATGGTCGAGCATACCGAGCTGCTTGGCGGGACGACGGTGGAGCTCGCGCGGTCTGTCGCGCCGGGCCAAGGGGTCATCACGGTCGGGGAGGACTTGCCGGGGGGGCACGCGTGTCTCGCGGCGGGGCGGCGACTACGGGCGGGCGAGCTGGCCCTGCTGGCGACGATCGGCGTCACCGAGGTGGCGGCCTACCGCCGGCCCGTAGTGGCCATCCTCTCGACGGGCGACGAGGTCGTGCCGCCCGACATCGAGCCTGGCCCGGCGGAAGTCCGCGACGCGAACGGCGTGGCTCTGGCGGCGATGGTGACGGAGGCCGGCGGCGACCCGCGCTTCGGGGGAATCGTGAGGGATGTTGAGGGCTCGCTCGCCGAGGCGGCGCGCGCGGCCTACGCCTCGGCCGACGCGCTCATCATCAGCGGGGGCAGCTCGGTCGGCGAGCGGGACCTCGCCAGACAGGTCTTGCACGACCTCGGCGGCCCGGGGGTGCTGGTGCACGGCGTCTCGCTGAAGCCCGGCAAGCCCACGATCATCGGCCTCGCGGACGGCAAGCCCGTCTTCGGGCTGCCCGGCCATCCCCTCAGCGCGATGGTGAGCTTCCGCTGCCTCGTGCGACCGATCCTCCGGCGGCTCGGAGGCGAGGTCGATCTCCGCGAGCCGAGCGTCGCCGCCCGGTTGACCCGCACCGTCCCGTCCGAAGCCGGCCGCACCGAGATGGTGCGGGTGCGGCTCATCGACTCCGCGACCGGCCCCCTCGCCGAGCCCCTTTTCGGCAAGTCGGCGGGGCTGGCGTCCCTGACCGAAGCCGACGGCTTCGTCGAGGTGCCCCTGGGCGTCGAAGGGCTCGACGCGGGCGCCGAGGTGCGCGTGATCCTGTTGTGAACCTCCGGGGGGACTGACGAAGGAACTCACGCCTCTTCGGGTTCCGTTGTCTGCCCCGAAGTGGTCTTCACACGCGAACGGTGATGCCGCATGAGCACCGACCCATCGCAGCGTCGAGTCTACCTGAGGATGTCGACCGTCGAGGAGGCGCGCGAGCGTCTCATCGCCGCCCTGACCGCCTTGCCCCGCGGCAGCGTCGAGACGATCCCCGCGGCCGCGGCGCTCGGGCGCGTCACGGCCGCGCCGACGTTCGCCCGCGGCTGTTCGCCCCATTACTGCGCGGCGGCCATGGACGGGTTTGCCGTGAAGTCCGACCTCACCACGCGCGCCACCGAGACCAGCCCGCTCACGCTCCGGTTGTCCGAAGACGCCGTGCCCGTGAACACGGGCGAGCTGATGCCCGAGGGCTTCGACGCGGTCATCATGATCGAGGACGTGCACCGGCCGGTCGCGGGCGCCATCGAGATCATGGCCGCGGCCTCCCCCTGGCAGCACGTGCGGCTGCTAGGCGAGGACATCGTGGCGACGGAGCTAATCGTGCCCCGGGGCAGGCGCCTGACGCCGGCCGATCTGGGCGCGCTGATCGCCTCCCAGGTGGCCGAGATCTCCGTCGTCCGGCGGCCGAGCGTGGCCTTCGTACCGACCGGCAGCGAGGTCATCCGGCCGGGCGACCCCGTGCGGCCGGGCGATGTGATCGACTACAACTCGTACATGCTCTCCGGGCTCGTGGAGGAATGGGGGGGCGTCGCGACCACCGAGCCGCCGACACCCGACGATCCCGACGCCCTGCGGAACACGCTGCTGCAGGCCGTCGAGCGCCACGACCTTGTCGCGCTCATCGCCGGGTCCTCTGCGGGCACGCACGACTTCGTCCCGGGGCTGATTGAGGAGCTGGGCGAGCTGCTCTGCCACGGCGTGCGGCTGGCGCCGGGCAAGCCGACGGCGCTGGGCATCGTAGGCGGGACTCCGGTGCTCGGCGTGCCAGGCTACTCGGTCGCAGCCTGGACGGCTTTCGATCTGTTCGCCAAACCCGTCCTCTCCCGGCTTCAGGGCGTGGCGGAGCCGCAGCGGGTCACGGTGGACGCCCGGGTCCGCCGGAAGGTGTTCTCCAAGTCCGGCACCCGCGAGTACCTGCGGGTCCGTCTGGCGCGGGTCGGGGGGGAGTTGGTCGCGTCGCCCCTGAAGCGCGGATCGAGCGCCATCAGCTCCCTGGTCCAGGCCGAGGGACTTGCCATCGTGCCCGACATGGACGAGGGCCTTGACCCGGACACCGCCGTGCGGGTCGAGCTGCTCGTCCCTCCCGACGAAGTCGAGCGCACCGTCCTGGCGGTCGGCAGCCATGATCTCGCTCTCGACCTGCTCGCCTGCCATTTGGCCGACAGCCCTGGCGGCGCCCGGCTGGCCTCGGCCCACGTCGGCAGCCTCGGCGGCCTCCGAGCCCTCGCCCAGCGGGAAGCTCACTTCGCGGGCACGCACCTGCTGGACCCCGAGACCGACGAGTACAACGTCCCCTACATCCGGCGGGTGCTGCCCGACATCCCGCTCAAGCTGGTGAACCTCGCCTACCGCGAGGTCGGCCTGATGGTGCTGCCGGGCAACCCGCGAGGGATCGGCTCGGTGGGCGACCTCCCGCGCGAGGACGTGGTCTTCATCAACCGTCAGCGCGGCGCGGGGACGCGCGTCCTGCTCGACGACCTGCTGGACACAGCGGGGATCGCGCCGGAGTCGATCTCGGGCTATGGGCGGGAGGTCACGACCCACACCATGGTCGCGGCCGCCATCCTCGGCGGCGCGGCCGACACCGGCCTCGGCATCCGCGCGGCCGCTGCAGCCCTGGGGTTGGACTTCGTGCCCCTCGCCAGTGAGCGCTACGACCTGGCGATCCCCGCCGAGCACGCCGCGCACCCGGGCGTGCAGCAGGTTCTCGCCGCCGCCGCAACCGACGGCTTCCGCCAGGCCGTCCTCGCCCTCGGCGGCTACGACCTCCGCGACTCCGGCCGCACCCTCTACGAGCAGTAGACAGCCCTTCGGTCTGACGCGCTGCGCGCGGACGGCGACGGCGCGGGTCGGGCGACCCGCAGGCACGGACGGCGACGGGCGGCGGGCGTGTGATCAGACTTCCGGCCCGTCCTCCGCGGGCGTCTCTGCTGCCCGGGGCATGGCCGCCCGCGCCACAACCGCGGGGTCGCCCTGCGCGGCCTCGGCGGCGCGCCGACCGTGGAGAAGCATCAAGTAGGCCACCAGTAGCGTCACGCCCCCGGTGAAGACGAGGCCGGTCAGCGCTCGATCGAAGAGCCCGTAGGTGAAGGCGCCCAGGAGAACTACCTCGAGCAGAACCGTGCGCCCGGCGACGGCGGCGCCATGCACGCGGGCCAGGTAGAGGGCGCTCAGGACCGCGACCACCCCCAGCGCGCCGCACAGGGCGGCATCGCGGCCGACGTACCCGGCCCCGAACAGGAACAGCGGGTAGAAGAGCAGGAACGCAATCCCCAGCAGGCCCAGCTCCTCGACCCTCAGCGCGTGTTCCCGCCGCCACACCCCCCCAAGGGCCAGGGCGCCGAGGAAGACCACCAGGAAGATCGGCGCCAGTCGCGCCACCGGCAGATACTGCTCGACCGTCTGCATCACCCGGCCCGCTGCGACCGAGGGCGACTCTCGCGTCGGGAAGTTCACCGCGATGTCCTTGGTCGTCAGCAGCCGCTGGTAGTCCCACGCGTAGTCCCAGCGGCCCCCGACGTCGCTGCCCGGCTTCCCCGGGGGCAGGGAGTCGGCCGGCACCTCGATCTCGCGACCGGGCTCGACGCCGTCGATGCGCATGAGGAACCGCAGGCGGCGGGTGAGATTCACCTTGTCCAACACGTACCGGTAGTTCCCCTGACCCCGCGCCCGATACGTCACGGAGATCGTCTTCATCTCCTTGGCCCTGAACCAGTTGGTCCAGCGGATGCCCGCAATGCTGTAGGCGGTGTGGTCGTCGTCGGGCTTCTCGTCCACCGTCAGGCTCGAGCCGCTGACCGTCGAACAGCCGCTGGGGAAGGGGAAGGTAACCGTGATGAGCGCCAGCCTGTCCTTGGTATCGGGCGCGCGGATCACGTAGTCGGCCTTGAAGTCCGCGTCGTAGACGGTGACGTAGCGGTCGTCCTCCTTCTCGTAGCCGACGGTGAGGATCACGCGAGCGTCCGTCGAGTCCACGAGGACGGCCGAGGCGGCCCGTAGGCTCGGGCCGGGCGGCGGGGCTGAGTCGGGGGTCGCGCTGCGGGCCGCTTGCAGCACCTCACTGCTCACTCCGCTGCGCATCGGCTCCGCCGGCGAGCCGGCGAAGGTAGGCGGAACGGCCACGCCGGCCTCGTTGAGGCCCTGCTGTTCGGCCTCGGTGACGGCTTGAGGGCGAGACAGCTCCTTGTTCAGGGCCGCCGAGTCGCGGGCGGCGCCGTACTGCTGCACCTGGAAGTCCGGAGCGGCGTGGTGCAGGGGGCGACCGTCGAAGGAGGTGAGCCGGTACCGGGTGTCCGATGGCGGCCGGTGACGCGCACTGGCCCGGGACTCGGAGTAGATGGGCCCGCCCGTCGGCGACGGTCGGAACCCCTCGGCCTGCACAGCGCCGGAACGGCTGTGATACGCCGACTCGCTGACGGACTCCGAGGCCGGGACAATGCTCCAGCCTCCGGGTTCCGCCACAGCCGCCCGGCGGGTGTTGAGCGCAGTGCCCATGCCGCCCAACAGGGCGAACAGCACCAGCGCCGCCGCAGCCGCCGTGCTGAGCACCCACCTCAGCGGGATCCCCGCACGCTGGGGGGGCGCGACAGGCTCCGGGAGGCGGTGCACTCCCTCGAGGGCGGTCATGACTTCCTCGGCGAGGCCTGCCGGAGCCGCATGGGTACGCAGCGCCGCGGCGTACAGCTGGGTCTCGCGCTCGATCGCGGCCAGCTCCGTCGCGCAATCGGGGCAACCTCTGGCGTGCTGCTCCATGAACCGGCACTCCTCGGCGGAGAGCTCGCCGTCGGTGAACGCCACTGCCCGGCTTCGGAAGAGGCGACAGCTCATCTCACACCGCTCCTTCGGGCGCGCCTGCGAACATGGGGGAGAGCTTCTCCCGCAGCAGCCGCCGCGCGCGGACCAGTCGGACCTCCACAGCGCCCTCGGTGATCCCGAGCGCCTGCGCGATCTCCGAGTACTTCATCTCGAGCCCGAACCGCAGCACCGAGACGAGGCGGTAGGCCTCGGGGAGCGCCTCGATCGCCTCCCGCACCTCCCGCAGCGTCTCGCGCCGCGTCACGGAGCGCTCCGGGCTCGCCTCGGGGTCGGGAAGGGCCCCGATCTCGCTCGCATCGACGTCGGGACACGCGAGGAGCCTTTGGCGTTGGCGAGCGAGATCAAGGGCCACATGGGCTGCGATCCCTCGCAGCCAGGAGCCGAAGGCCCGGGGATCCTGGAGTCGACCCAGGCTGCCGTAGGCCCGCACGAAGGCCTCCTGCGCAGCATCCTTCGCCTCCTCGCTCGCCCCCAGGAAGTGACAGCAGACCGAGTACACCGCATCCTGGTGTCGTCGGACCAGTGGAGAGAAGGCTTCACGATCCCCGGCCAGGACGCTTGCCACGAGTTCCTCGTCCCTTGGCTCCACGATGGCACCTCGCCTCTGACGTGTCCCGTGACCCTCTGTCGAATCAGCCGACCCAAACCCTACAGCCTCGGCGACGGCACTCCCCGGCGGTTCGCAACTCCGGCCAGTAGTCGGACGTTTGAGGCCTTGGCGGTGTTTCCTCGGCCCGGATCGGGAGGCGGCTCTACGATGGGCAAGGCGCGGGAGGACCCGCCCAAAGGCAAGAACCGCAGGCTGTCGCGCCGCAGGTGGTTGCTGGGCTGCGGCGGGGGCGCGGCTGCGGTCGCCGCGGCCATTGCCGTCGGCGGCGATCAACGCAAGCTGACCGTGTCTCGGATTGACCTGCGACTGCCTCGGCTGGGGCGCGACCTCGACGGCTTCACGATCGCCCATCTCACCGACCTGCATCGCGGCCTGTACGTGCCGGCCTCATTCATCCGACGCGCGGTGGCGGAGACCAACGCGCTACGGCCCGACCTGGTGGTACTGACGGGGGACTACGTGAGCCGCAGCGCCTACTACCTGGCTTCCTGCGCCGAGGCGCTCGGGGAGCTCTCCGCGCCCCGGGGAACCTTGGCCGTCTTCGGCAATCACGAGCACTGGACCGATGTGGACGCCGCGCGGTGGCACCTCTCGCACGCCGGGAGGTGCGACGTCCTGGAGAACGAGTCGATCACCTTCATGGAGGGCAGCGCCACGCTGTGTGTCGTCGGGCTCGACGACCCGTGGACACACCACGAGCGCTTCCACCGCGCCTTCCGGAACGTGCCGGCGGGCGCGCCGGTCGTGCTCCTGTCGCACACGCCCGACATCGCGGCCGAAGCCGCCCGAAGGAAGGTGGACCTGGTGCTGTGCGGGCACACGCACGGGGGCGAGGTCGTCTTGCCGGGGATCGGGCCTCCGTACATCTGGGCGAGGACCGGCCGACGCTTCGCCTCCGGGCTCAACTACGAGGGCGGGACCGCGGTCTACACGAACCGCGGCATCGGGGTCGGGCCGCTCCCCTTCCGACTGAACTGCCCGCCGGAGATCGCGCTGTTCACCCTCCGCGCGTCAGGGGAAGGACCATGAGCGACCGACGAGACGCGCGCTCGACGGCGCCGCCCGGCCGCAAGCTATCGCGGCGGCGCTGGCTGATCGGTTGCGGGGGGCTCGCGGCAGCCGGGGCTGCCGGGGCCGTGGCCTGCGACGATCGCTGGGACCTGCAGACGCCGCAAGTCGACGTGCCCCTGAAGGGTCTGGGCCAGGCGCTCGACGGCTTCAGGATCGCCCACCTGACCGACCTGCACCGCGGCGTGTATGTGTCCGCCGCCTTCGTTGACCGCGCCGTGCAGGCGGCGAACGCCGCCCGGCCCGACCTCGTCGTGCTGACCGGCGACTACGTCACCCATAGCACCGACTTCATGCGCTCCTGCGCGGAGTCGCTGGCGAAGCTGGCCGCTCCGTACGGCCGCGTGGCCGTGCTGGGCAACCACGACTACTGGACGAGCGCCGACGAGGTCACGCGCGAGTTGGGGGGCACAGCAGGCCTCCAGGTCCTCAAGAACCGGCCGATCCTCATCTTCCACGGCGACGCGGCTCTGGCAATCGCCGGGCTCGACGACCCCGTGACGCTCCACCACGACTTCGACGCCGTGCTCAGCGGCATCGAGCCCGACATCCCCGTTGTGCTCCCGGCCCACACGCCCGATATCATCGAGGAGGCCGCCCGCCGGAAGGTCGGGCTTGTGCTGGCCGGGCACACCCACGGCGGCCAGATTGTCGTCCCAGGCTTCGGCCCGCCGGTCCCGAACTCCCGCTACGGCCGGCGCTTCGTCGCGGGCCTCCGGCGCCTGGGCGACACGGCCGTTTACACCAACCGGGGCGTCGGCATGGCGGTGCTGCCCGTGCGGTTCAACTGCCCCCCGGAGGTCGCGATCATCACGCTGCGGTCCGCCTGAGGGGACGGTTCCCCGCGAAGGTCGGCACTATCGCCCCGCCGAAGTGCGCGCGCGAGGTGAGTCGCCATGCGTGCCGCTCCTCCGCTACTGGTCCTCAGTCTGTGTGCCCTCGGTCGCGCCGACACCCTCATCGACCTCACGAACCACGGGGCGGACCTCTTCCAGCACGTCGTTGAGGTCGGCCCGGTGGAGTCCCCCGGACCCGAGGCGGTCCCCGCGCTCCGGACGTCCGACGGCGCCCCGGCGATTGCGCAGGTCCTCGCCGACGGACGCCTGCTGCTGCTGGTCGAGGGGCTGTGGGCCTCCGGGGAGACACGCCGGTTCCGGCTCGGGTGGAGCACGGAGAAGCGCCGGGACCTAGCCGACCTTACGGTGAAGGAGTCCGACGGCGGCGGGGCGCGCCTCGACAACTCCTACCTCGGGATGACCTTTGCGGGCGGCCCGGGCGGCTTCCCAACGGGGATCACGTTCAGCGTCTCCGGAACGGTCGAGGAGGGGTTCCTCTTCTACGACCGGCTGTACGACAAGCAGCGCGGGTTCTTCTCGCCGCAGAACGACCCGGAGGCGAGGGCGCAGATCGTTGAGCCCGGTCCGCTGCGGGTGGTGGTGGAGCAGCGCTTCCGGTATATGCAGGGCGGTCAGAATCCTGGCGGCGCGCGGGCGACATATCGATGGACCTTCACCGCGCACTCCCCCGTCGTAGGCGTTGACGGCACGATCACGCGAGACGCGGACCTCGACTTCGTCTGGCCGGAGCTGCACTTCCTGCAGATCTCGCGGGACGATGCGCGCTTCCCGCGCTGGGCGGGGGGCGACCCGCTGACCCAGGGCGCGCTGGGGCCGCAGTCCTACGGCCGGGGCCTCGGACGTTGGGGCGTGCTGTACAACGGGCTGGATGCCCTCGGCATGGCGATCGAGGGCGGGCTCACCTTCTGGGACGGGACCACGGAGTACGTGACCTACCTGCAGCGGGTCGACTCCTGGGAGGGCGCGCGGCGCGACTACCATGCCGACCTGTACCTCGGACCGGCGCGGGCGCCCGAGCGCATTCGCGACGCGCTCCTCGCCCGACCGAACATCACCCTGAGCGTCCGTGACGCTGCGACGCCGGAGGAGGCTCCCATCGAGACGGCAGCGACCCTCCAGAACGAGCGCCTCCGCCTGGGCTTCGCGCGGAACGCGAATGGGAGCCTGGGTCTGACGACGATCGCTCGCCCGGGCGGCGAGCGGGGCTTCATCGCGGACCAGCCCGCCGGCGGCGCGCGCCTCTGGCGGCTGACGCTGCACGGGCCGGGGGTGGAGCCCGTCACGCTGTCCAGCGAGGAGTTCGGCCCGTGTGAAGCGGCGACGGAGGGCTCCGGCGCGAGCTTCACGTGGCGGAACGTCAGCCTCCCCGACGAGCCCGGCGCGCTGGACGTGACGGTCGCGGTCGAGTTGCCGGAGGGCAGCCCGACGAGTCTCTGGCGGCTGCGCGTTGACAACCGCAGCACGCGGTACGGCGTCTTCGAGGCGCAGTTCCCGGTCATCGCGGGGCTGGGCAAGCGGGGGGAGTGCGATGTGGCGATCCCCCGCTCGAACTGGGGCGTGCTGTACCGCAACCTGCAACACGCGGAGGGCGGCTCGTACCCTTCGGCGGTCTGGCCCATGCAGATGCTGACCGTGAACCAGGCGCACGAGGGGCTCTACCTCGCCTGTCACGACCCGGAGGCCTGGCCGAAGACCTTCCACCTGCAGCCCGGTAACGAGTTCCGATTCGCCGTGTGGGCCGCGAACGCCGGGGTGCCGGGGTCGGGGTTTGAGACGCCGGGTGCGGTCGCGGTGGGCGTCTACGAGGGTGACTGGTGGCGCGGGTGCAAGCTCTATCGGGACTGGGCGGCGAAGAGCGCGCCGTGGACGCAGAAGGGCCGCCTCTCGCAGCGCGAAGACACCCCGGAGAGCCTCAAGAACCTGGCCCTCTGGTTCCTCGGGGGAGGCACGCGCGACGAGATCGTCCCAGCCATGCTCCGGGCGAACGACTTCTTCAACCTCCCGATCGGCCTCCACTGGTACAGCTGGCACGAGATCGAGTTCGATACCCACTACCCCGAGTACTTCCCCACGAAACCGGGCTTCGCGGAGGGCGTGAAGGAGCTGACCTCCCGGGGAATGCTCGCCATGCCGTACATCAACGGCCGCCTGCACGACATGGACATTCCCTCCTTCGCCGAAGCCGAGCCCTGGTGCACCAAGCAGGAGAACGGCGAGCGCTACATGGAGGTCTACCCCTCCCAGGCCCGACAGGCCGTCATGTGCCCGTACACCGAGTACTGGCAGCAGCGCATCAACGGGGTCATCGAGCGCCTGGCGGGCGAGTGCGGCGTGAACGCGGTGTACCTCGACCAGATCGCCGCGGCCGGCCCGGCGCTGTGCTTCGATCCGGACCACGGACACCCGCTCGGGGGCGGCAGCCACTGGGTTGACGGCTACCGGAAGCTGCTCCGGCGCACCAAGGAGATCGGCCATCGCGACGGCCGCGACGTCGCCTTCACCACGGAGAACAACGCCGAGCCGTACATGGACGGGGTGGATGCGTTTCTGGTCTGGAATCCGCGCCAGCCGAACGAGATCCCGATGATGACGGCGGTCTATTCGGGCTACTCCCTCTACTTCTCCAGCCCCCGCACGCAGAACGACCCGCAGTCCTTCTGGATGGGGCAGGCGCGCGACTGCATCTGGGGCTGCCAGCTCGGGTGGATGGACCCCTCCTTCTTCACCTCTCCGGCCCATCTCATCGAGGGTGCGGCCCTGGAGAGGCTGGGCGAGTACCGCGTCGTCGGCCGCAAGTTCCTGACGTACGGGGAGCTGTTGGGGGAGCTGTCGTCCGTCGAGCCCCTCCCGGAGATCCACGGCACGTGGGACAACTGGTCCGGCCCGCCGCAGCAGATCACGCTGCCCGCGGTGAAGACGGCGGTCTGGCGCGCCGAGGACGGCAGCCTGGGCCTGTTCATCGCCAACCTCAGCGAGGGGTCACGGCGCTTCCGCTTCCGGCTGGACCCGGCGGCCTTCGGCGGCTTCGCGGCGGAGGGCAAGTGGCTGGAGCTGAAGCGCGTTTCACCCGAGGGTGCGCAGGTCGCCGGGTACATGCCGGCCGAGGGTGGGGAGCGCACGGAGTACCTCACCGCGCGTGACCTGCTGGTGTACGAGGTGAAGCCGGTCGCGAAGCTGCCCGAGGCCCGACGGGTCGAACGGCAGTCTGAGCAGCGGCCGGCTCTCGACGCGTGGTGCCTCGAGCGCGGCGTCACGTGGGACGTTCACGCTCCCCGGGCCATCGCTGAGGGCGAGCCGATGTGGGCCTCCGTGCAGGTGACGAATGGCGGCAGATCGCCCCTCACCGTCGCGGTCGCCCGCGGTGTGGACAGCGCCCGACCCGGGCCGTGGCTCCAGCAGGCCGTCCCCCCGGGGGAGATGCGCTCCGTTCACGTGGAGACGGGATGGGGCGACGTTGGGCCGCCGAGTGCCTGGCTGTGGCTGACGGTGCGCCTGTCGGATGCGAAGTCCGCGGTGGAGACCCGGGTGCCGATTGAGGTCCCGGTCCTACCCCCGGCCACCGTCGCCGTCCGAACGCCGATCGGGCTGCGTGCCGGTGAGACCGCTGCGCTGGCCTTGGACGTGACCAGCAACCTCGCGGACGCCCGGGATGTCACCGTGGGTCTTCGGCTGCCGACGGGCTGGGATGTGGAGCCGGGGCCGAACCTGCGCGTGCCGCGGCTGACGACCGGCAACACGCGGACCGTGTGGGTGAAGGTGTCGGTGCCCCAGACGCAGGCAGCGACTACCGAGGGAATCGAGGCGTACGTGATCGCGAGCCGCACCTCCGCGCAGGCCGAGGTGCTGCCGCCCCGGCCTCGCGCGGAGGCGCCGGGTGCTCAGGCCGCGCCGACCATCGACGGCGACCTCGCCGAGTGGAGCGCGGCGCCGGCCCTCGGCCTCGGCAAGGGCGCGGCTGCAAACCTCAGGGAGTACGGCGGCGAAGCGGATGTGTCCGGGCAAGTCCGGGTCATGTGGGACGACGCCTGCCTCTACTTCGCGGCGGAGGTCGCCGATCAGCAGCACACGCCGCCCCAGCCGCACCAGGACATGTGGCAGGGCGATTGCATCCAGATCGCCCTCCGCCCGAGGGGCCCCGCGCGCAGCTCAGCCTACGACGGCGTCCACGAGCTCGGCCTCGCGCTGACGGTGGCCGGACCGGAGCTGTGGCAGTGGATGCCCGAGGCGAGGGTGGTGACCGACGGCAAGGTGGCCGTCGTGAGGCAAGAGGACCGGACGCTCTACGAGGCCGCGATTCCCTGGTCCGCGCTTGGGATGACGTCCCAGCCGGGAGCGCGCCCGGGCTTCAGCCTCACGCTCAACGACAACGATGGGGCAGGTTTCCGCGGTTGGCTCGAATGGTCCGGCGGCCTCTGCGGCCCCAAGGACGCGAGCAAGTTCGGTGTGCTGTGGCTGAAGTAGGCGCGGCACCGACAGAAGCCCGCGGTTCCCGTCCCAGCTGTTCCCGCGCAGGCGCGATTGGTCGCGCCCTCCTCAGCGCAGGGCACAGGCGGCAACGGCCTGGCTCCGGGCGCCGTCAGGGGTCCGCGCGGTGACGCGGATCAGGTAGAGGCCGGCGGGCGCAGGGAGGCCGGAGTCCGCACGGCCATCCCAGAGCAGCGTCTGCAGGCCCGCCTCCAGGGGGCGGGCGGCGGCAAGGGAGCGGATCGGCCGACCGGCGACGTTGAGCACATCCGCGTCCACCTCGGCGGCGCCGGTCAGTTGGAGCGTGATCTGAGCGCCGGCGCGGGTGGGCAGGGCGGTCACCCCGGTGACGGTCACGCGCGCGCCGCTCTCGATGGTCGGGCCGGCCACCCAGCCTGTGGGGCTGCCCGTGGCCCACTCGCCCCCGGCCTGGAAGCGGAAGCGGTACTCATAGGCGCCCGTTTCGGTGAGCGTCGCCTTTCGGCTGTACTGCCAACCGGTGCGGTAGTCGCCCTTACTCGCCCGGTCGGCAAGGAGTCGTTTGTAGAGCGCGCCGTTGCGCCGGATGAGCAGCTCGTGGATGGTCGGCGCGTCGCCCGAGCTGTCCGCGTAGCGTACCCGGAAGGTGAACAGGGTTCCCGTGGGGCCGGAGTCCGGCTCCACGCCGTCGGTCGTATACCCGGTGGTCCCGGCCCAGCACAGGTGCGGCCGCCCCGTGATCGCGGGGCCGTCGCTGTACCCGGCGGGGTCGCCGGTGAGCGTGGCGCCGGCGGCTGTCTGGAACAGGAACTTGTAGCGTAGGGTCTGATCCGGCAGCTGCTTCGACACGCCGTACACCGCGCCGGTGCCGATGGCGCCCGACTCGAGGGTCATCCCCACGTTGTGCAGCACCCGCCATCCCTTGTCGCAGGGTTTCTGGTAGATGATGCAGCGCGCCTTGAGTGGCGGGTTCCCGCCGGGGTCGCGGTACTTGACCTTGAAGGCGAACGTAGTGGAGGAGGGGGCGCCCGAGTCGGGGTCGACGCCGTCGGTGGAGTAGCCCCCGGCGCCAACCCACGTCAGTGTGGGCAGGGCGCCGATGTTGAACCGCGCGCGCGGCGTCTCGCTGCTCGTCTCGACCGGCACACCCGGGAGCGTCTGCTTCTCACCGAAGTACGAGGCCTCGACGTCGTATGAGCCGGGGGCGAGATTCGACAGCTGATACATGCCGTCGAGCTTACTGGTGGCGGTCGCCGTCGCGGTCCCCCCGCCCGGAGGGTACGCCTTGACCACGGCGTTGGCGACTACCGTGTCCTTGTAGAGCACCTGACCGCGGATGCCGCCCACGGCGCTGCCTCGATTCTCGTCCTCCAGCAGCGTGTGCCAGGCGTTGATGCGGCCCCAGCCGAGGTTCGGGTTCCAGCCGGCGGTACCCAGAGGGTCGTCGCAGCCCCGACAGAGCGCCCGCATGATGGTCAGTGGGCCATTGGGGGTCGCCTGCGTGATGCCCCGGTAGGCAGCGTAGAGACTGGCAAGCCCGGCCACCATCGGCGAGGCCAGGGAGGTGCCGAAGTGGTACTGGTACGGGTGGACACCCGGCTCCCAGCCGGCGTCGTGGATCGGCACGGGCTCCGTCGGCAGAGCGCACCACGTGCCCCAGAAGCCCAGAGGCACCATCGACACATCCCCCGCCGGCGCCCCGACCATCACGTAGTAACCGAAGTTCGAGTAGCTGGCCGGGTAGTCGTCCGGCCACGTCGTCGCGGCCACGCCCACCACGCCGTCGCAGGCCGCGGGGTACATCGGCCGGTTGTTGGAGTCCCCTTCGTTCCCGGCGGCCGCGATGACCAGGCTCCCCTTCGACCACGCGTAGTCGACCGCGTCTTGCTCCGCCTGAGAGTAGTAGACGTCGCCCGCGCTGATGTTGATGATGAGCGCGCCGTGATCGACCGCATACACGATCGAGGCGGCCGTGTCGGCCTCGGTGCCGTTCCCCGTGTTGTCAAAGGTCTTGATCGGCAGAATCTGCGCATGGTAGCCCAGAGCGGCGATCCCGGACCCGAGCGTGGTCCCGTTGTTCGCGGCGGCCGCGGCGGCGCTCGCCACGGCGGTGCCGTGGCCATAGTCGTCGGCGAAGTCCCCCGGATCCGGCGCGCCCGAGATGAGGTTGCGGCCCCCCGCGACGTCGATCTGCCCGCCCAACGCGGCATCGGGGCTCGTGCCGCCCGCATTCATGAAGTCCGCGTGCGGCGTGTCGTCGCTCCCGCCCCAGTCGATGCCCGTGTCGATCACGGCGATCTTGGGCGGGTTCGGGGGCTTGGTCGCTTGCGTGTAGTAGACGTTGGGGTAGATCTGCCAGGCCTGGAGGGCGTCGATCTGTCGCAAGGTCCACTGGAACCACGTCGCCTCACCGTCGGTGGCGTAGTCGAAGGGCGCAATGTTGTAGTCGATCGTGCTGTACGCCGGGTCGTTGGGCGCCGGAAGGGCCAGCACCCGTCGGCGGTAGTTCGGCTCAGCGTAGCGCACCCCGGGCAGCTTCGCGATGTCGGCCGCGGCCGCCGTGACCTCCCGATCGGCGGGCAACCGGAACACCTGAGCCCCGATCCGGGGAATCGTGCGTACCGGTCGAGCCCCGGTCGCGGCCGTGATCTCAAGAGCCTGCTGGGTGTCGCCTGGCCTCAGGCCCACCACTACCTGGCCCGGCACGAACGGCGGCGCGTTCCTCGAGGGTCCGAGGAGCCGTTGCGCGTCCGCAGTCGAGAGGAGCAACGCCAGGGCGAACAGCAGCAATGCGGGCCGACGCATGTGGACCCTCCCCCGTGATCGGCAGGCGCTGGACCCGAGGCCGGCTTTGCTCAAGGGCTGACCCGGGCCGCGGGGCCTCACCCCAAGTGCAGAGGTCTCCGGCCGCGTTCGCCGGAGCAGGTTACGACGCAACGTTCATTCTGTTCTACCCATTCCCCTCCTAGCCAAACGTGCAGCCCTCGGCGGCGCACTATCCCCCCTGCCAGTGGACCACGAAGTCGTGTTCCGTCCGGCCCAGGTCCAGGCTGCCGTCGGCAGCAAGTTCCACTGCCTGCGACTCCCCCGTGTCCAGGTCCCACCAGCGGACCTCCAGTTCGCCCTCGCCGAGGCTGAGGCCCACGGTCAGCGGCGCCGGTGTGCGCTCGCGGAGCCACATGCTGCCGCGCTTGGGAACGACCCACTCGCGCGCGCCCGCGAAGTTGCGGACGTAGAGCAGACCCTCGGCCCGGCCCGCGCGGGTCAGCGAGGCTAGCTGGAACCCCGGGCTCACGCGGAAGGGAGTGTGCTCGGGATCCACCGGACTGTATTCGTCAAGCGCCCCCCACTTCGGATAGCCCTGCGGCTCCATGCGCAGATCGAAGTCGATTCCCCGCGTCAGGAAGTCCTGACAGTAGCGCCCGAGGTTCGCGCGGTCCCGCGCCCCCTCGGCCGAACGGTAGTACTTGTCATCGGTCAGGGGATGGTCGACCACGAGGGCTGTCTCCGACTTGGCCCGCTGCCAGCGCGTCCAGTCGATCTCGCTCATGACCCGGCCGGCGAGCTTGAACTGCTCGATCTCGTGGCCCCGCGCGTTCCAGAAGAAGCACCCGGGGTTGCCGGCCATGAGGCTCATCCAGATGATGTCCCGCATGAGGTAGCACCGCTCCTGGGTGCGCTCGCCCGGGTACTCGCTGAACTCGTCCCCCGACGACTCCCCCAGGAAGCACGTCCCGGCCATGGCGCCGTACTTCGCGAGGCCGAGCACGGCGGCGCCGTAGTCCGTCTCGGCGTCCGTCGAGCCGATGGGGTAGAGGTGGTACGTGTAGAAGTCAATGGGCGTCTCGGTGGTCCACCAGAGCGGATCGGCCGTGTGCAGGCCGCCGCCGCCGTGGCTCGCGCAGATCGGTGGCTCCGGATCGACCTCGCGGATCACCTCGCACGCGTGCACCGCCCAATCGCGGGGGCAGTCCACCATCTCGTTCTCCAGCTCGTAGCCGAACACTTGCGGATTGCCCTTCAGGTAGCCGATGAGCTCGCGCGCGTAGTCGTCCTGACACCGGATCGCATCGGGGTCGGTGTACTTCTCGCTCGCGAGGCGCAGCAGCTTTCGATCCCGAAGGAACCGGCGCTGATGGGGCGGCAGGGCATCGAGGTCCTCCCCCGCGAGGCGCGGCAAGGCGAAGCGCTCGAGGTTCTCCGCGTTGCAGTACACCGGCTTGTTGTAGTCATCGTGGATCACCAGCAGGAAGCGGATCCCGAAGGGCCGCGCCAGGTCCATCAGCCGCAGGGCTCGCGCGAACAGCGGCCGGTTCACCCGCCCGCCCACGTCCATCGGCTCGAGCCCGCCCTGGGTGTGTGTCCGCAGCATGAACCTCAGCGTCGTGACGCCCTGACTGTGGAGGTAGCCGAGCCAGTCGCGCGTCTGCTCCTCGGTCACGTCGGTGAACGAGCGGATGACCCGACCGGCCTCGCCCGTCTGGGGATCGGGCAGGCCGACCCAGTTGATGTAGAACCCGCCCAGCGGGAGGTACGGAAGACCGTCGGCCGTCCGGAAATACCCGTTCTCGCCCAGCAATACGGGGTTCTCGCGCGGCCCGCTGGGCAGCACGCAGATGGGGCCCGACTCGCCCGCGAGGCCGGGGCTGGAGGCCCGCACCGTGTAGACCCACCGCTTCGCCATGTCCGGCCGGAACAGGCAGCGCGCCGCCGGCCCTTCCGGAGGGGCCGGGGCCGGCTCGACGCGGCCGTCGGCGACCTGCCATGTCGTGGCGACCGGGCCCTTGGTGGGGTTGCCGTGCTCGTCGACGGGCTCGGCCGTGAGGGTGAAGGGCGCGTCCTCCTCCCGCAGAATTGTCACCTCGTCTGACAGGACCCGGTAGTGGTGCGCGGGGCCGGGCCGGGTGTCCACGATCACCGCGCTGGAGCGCGCCGAGGGAAACTCCGTCGTCGCGACCAGCGTGTCCGCGCGTTCGCGGGCGCGCGTGTCGGCCGTGTAGGCGACGTTGAGCTGGCCCTCCACATTGGTCAGGCCGCGGAGGCCTCCACCCGGGAGGGCGAGCGCCGGCTGCTCCGCCACGCCGAGGCGCCCTCCCGAGCCCGCCGCAAACTCGATGCGAACTGGCTGCCCGGCGACCGGGGCGCCGGCGGCGTCCTGCACCTGGACTGTCACGGACTGCTCTCCGCCGGCGACCGGGTTGGTGTCGGCCACATGGAGGGCGACGGAGGCCGGCGTGCCGGAGGGATGTCCCAGCGCCTCGACCGGGGCTCGTGTGGCCGGGAGCACCGAGGTCAGCCGCACCCAGTCGATCGCGATGTCGGCGGCCACCTCCTCCGTGGGGTCGATGCGGAACGCGGAAAGCACGCCGCCCCAGTGGGCGTCATCCGTGAGGCTGATCCGCACCGTCTGCCACCCCGTCCCGACCACGGGGAACTTGTGGACCTGGAGCTGATCGGACCCGGCGACGCGACCGTACAGCACCCACTGCGCC